>NZ_JAAGPB010000152.1:0-17542 GCF_017104585.1 Burkholderia sp. Ac-20392 | reverse complement strand
CGGCGGCGTTCGCGGCGCTGGAGGATCGCGTGCTGAAACGCGTGCTCGCCGGCGGGCCCGGTGCGGCCGACCACGGCGCGCCACATGAGGCAGACAACGTTCGACCGGTCGGGCAGATCCGCTGGGCCGTTTAAATCCGGGCGGCAGCGGCCGCCCGTTCTGAGATCTTTTTCTTCGGAGCGATCAACCTGATGAGCATCACCGCAATCAACGTACGTAACCAGTTCAAGGGCAAGGTCAAGGAGATCATTCGCGGATCGGTGGTCTCCGAGGTCGACGTCGAGACGCCGTTCGGCATCGTCACGTCGGTGATCACGACCCGTTCGGTTGACGAACTCGAACTGAAGGTGGGCGCGGAAGTCGTCGCGCTCGTGAAATCGACCGAAGTATCGATCGCACGCCTCTGAGCCTGCGTGTCCTGTACCGGCGCGGCGCCGCGGGCAACCTGCCCGTTGGCGCCGCCCGGCATTTGCGCAGCGCGTTTGCCTTGGTATTCGACGTCCGGGCGAAGTGCTAGGATGGAGCGACACCGATGCCGGAGGCCAACGCATGACCCCCATCCTTTCCCCCGAAGCCATCGAAGCGCTGAAATGGATCGACCAGTTCGGTGAAAGCCGGCCGGTTCCCGCTGCGTTCGACGACGTCGTCTACGCGTTGCTGAACGAGGGGCTGATCTACCAGGCAGCGGCCGACCGGGTCGACCTGACGGCCGATGGCAAATCCTTTTTATCTGACGAATACGATTGAGCGCACGGCGCCGGCCGCGCGGGCGGCCTGGCGCTGCGTCGCCACGGAGCGTGCGATGGAACCGAGAGGCAGCGACCTCGGCGATTTCAGCGAGCCGTACCGCGGCTTCGAGATCGAGGTGAAGACCGAGCAGGTCTGGGACGGCGAGCATGCGCATTACCGCGTGCTGCAGGGCGATGCCGTGCGGATCGACTGGCGGCTCGTCAAGGTCGACGGGATACTGCTGACCGAACGACGCGTGATCGAGCGCGTGCTCGACGAGGCGCGACGGGCGGTCGATGCGGAGCTGGGCGAGGGGTAGCACGCGTGTCGGGCAGGCACAGCCCGTGTTGCGGTAAAATACCGGGTTGTTTCCGTGCCGTCTGGCCTGTTGCCCGAAATCCATGTCCGTACCATCTTCGCTTCCTCCCCGCCGCGTATCCGTCGCGCCCATGCTCGACTGGACCGACCGCCATTGCCGGTCGTTCCACCGTACGCTGACGCGTGACACGTGGCTGTATACGGAGATGATCACGACGGGCGCGCTGCTGTTCGGCGATGCCCGGCGGCATCTCGCGTTCACGCCGAACGAATCGCCGGTCGCGCTGCAACTGGGCGGCAGCGAGCGCGACGATCTCGCGCGCGCGGCGAAGCTCGGCGAGCAGTGGGGCTACGACGAAATCAACCTGAATTGCGGATGCCCGTCGGAGCGCGTGCAGCGCGGCGCGTTCGGTGCGTGCCTGATGAACGAGCCGCAGCTCGTCGCCGACTGTGTGAAGGCGATGCGCGACGCGGTGTCGGTGCCGGTCACGGTCAAGCACCGGATCGGGGTCGACGCGGTTGAGGACTACGCGTTCGTGCGTGACTTCGTCGGCAAGGTGGCCGAGGCTGGCTGCGAGACGTTCGTCGTGCATGCGCGCAATGCGATCCTGAAGGGACTGTCGCCGAAGGAGAATCGCGAGATCCCGCCGCTCAAGTACGACTACGCGTATCAGTTGAAGCGCGATTTTCCGTCGCTCGAGATCGTTATCAACGGCGGTATCACGACGCTCGACGAGGTTGCGCAGCATCTCGAGCATGTCGACGGCGTGATGCTCGGCCGCGAGGCGTATCACAACCCGTACGTGCTCGCGGAGGTCGATGCGCGCTTCTACGGATCGACCGCTGCGGTGCCGACGCGCGAAGAGGCCGAGGCGAAGCTGATCGAATACTGCGCGGCCGAACTGAAGCGCGGGACTTACCTCGGCGCGATCGTGCGACACGCACTTGGGCTGTATCGCGGCATGCCCGGCGCACGTGGTTGGCGTCGTGTGCTGTCCGACAACAAGAAGCTTGCGCGTGCTGATCTGGCCGTGTTCGACGAGGCGCGCGCGCATCTGAACGAGGCTGAAGAAGTTTTTGAAAAAAAAGCTTTGCAAGATTCAAAAGTGTTCGTATAATCTTGTTCTTCGCTGCTGAAACACAAAAGCAGCGAAGAACAAAAAGCAGTAACAGTGGTGGCTGTAGCTCAGTTGGTAGAGTCCAGGATTGTGATTCCTGTCGTCGTGGGTTCGAGTCCCATCAGCCACCCCAAAGAATTCCTAGCGGTATCAAGTTGTTAAAAACGGCACTGTCCCAAAAGGCAGTGCCGTTTTTGTTTTGGGATTCCAAAATCGGGAATTACGTTTCTCGTCGCTTTACGAACTTCGTTCGAGCCTTGTGCTGTCCGCGTAACCGACCAACAACACGACACTCCGGTCTTTGTTCCGTGATTGTGAACTTGGTCGAAGCGAGAAACACCAGGGCGAACAGAAGCGAAACGACGACGTCCTCGGCAACGAACAACGCCGCTATACGCGCAACCCGTTCTTAACGATCGACCACATTGCTCGCGATCCCTGCCTGAACCGTTCGCGTATTTCGAAAAACCACCCACGACCACAAAGCGCCGCCCGCTACCTTCGCGACGAACTGCAATGCCGCGATCGTCGGGAACACTGTCCCGAACGCAATAAGCGGAAAGATGATGGAGTCGACAGCCGCACCCGCGACGTTCGCGCCGTTTGCGCGGGCCAGTATCGGAAAGCGACGTGCGAGTTGAAACACGATTGCACTTGCCAAGGCCGCCGAACCGAACGCGACGAGAGACGCGAGGGCGATTTCCTTGGCAGCGGGATTGAGCGCGTAACTGACGACGCCAGCGGCCGCGATCAACGCAAACATCCGTGACCAAAGCGCGCGGCCGCGCCAGTCCAGATGGAGTCGGTCGCGAATCGCGAGATCGAGTCCGATCAGAAAGAACGCGATGATCGGAGTCGCAGCGGGTCCGAAATGAGCGACCATCAAGTTCGCGACAGCAACTGCTGCGATATAGATCAAGACGTACATGATTCCCCTGCAGTAAAGAGTGCGCGCTGCGTCGATGCGGAGCCGAAGTTTGCCATACATGGCCGATTAAACGGACTGGCGCTTCGCGACGAGCAAACCGGGTGGAACTTGCGCACAACTGGCGGACGGCCAGAGTCGGGAGCGACAGGATGTCGTCACTGTGTCGCCGGTTTTCATCAATGAATCTTCGACGCGAGATTGTATGGCGGTATCCCGTCGACATGATGTTGTGAAGTTTCCTGTCCCGGCTAAGGTTCTTGCGCCTCATGCCGTTATCTTCCATGGACAGCCCTCGTGCCTCGAATGCTGATCCGTTTTCTTGCCTGCTCGCGTTCCGCGTGAGCAGGCTTTTTTCGTTTATGGCCGCGCTTTGCCGTATGAATGGCGGAATGGGACAGGGGCTTGGCGCGAATCGACAATGCGCAACAGTCTTACATTGGTGTAATGTGTCGGCTTCCTCGTGCCCTCATGCTTTGCAGGGCCGTTCGATCCCGATGACCAATGACGGTGTCGGGATTTTTTTTGCCTGCATCCCGTTGCGCAGGCAACGAGTTGCAGCGACGCCCGGAAGGCTGGCGCTGACGCGATCGCGTCAGGCGTGAAGGAGACGAAGGCCTGCGAACGTCACGAGCCAGTGGGCGACGGCGACGCATGCAAGGTACGCGACGATAACGTGCGGAGGGCGACGCCGTGAAAACAGATAGGCGCCGAGCACCGCGAACGGGATGGGCTGGCGCGAACAGATGCGCGAGCACTTCGATGGTGGCGAGCGTCCGTCGTTGCTGCGCACGCATCCACACCGCCACCGCAGGAACCGGCGGCGGCACGCATAACCGATCGATCGCGACACACCGGCGGCTGTCGATCGTGGCCCGTGCGATTACGCCGATGATGCCCGCGATCGCAAATCCGATCGCTCCAAAGAGACGTCGCATCGTTTGAGCTTCCCAAACTCCATCTTCCGTCGTCCCAGGGCAGGCCGACACGGTATCGTTCGAGCCCGGCGACGTCGAGGGTTGCATGCCGCAACGCGCGGTATATTTTGCGGCGAGACGTCCGATCAACAGAACACGCTGAAGGAGTGACCACCGATGCCGGAAACCCGGGCCACGCTGCGTGCCGCGACAGCGCAAGACGCAAACCACATCGCTCGCCTGCACACGCTGAGCTGGCAAACCGCGTACAGCCACATCCTGCCGGCGGCCTACTTGTCCGACGAGGTGCCGACGGAACACGCGATCCGGTGGCGGCACTATCTCGATCGCAATGAAAAGGAGTGGGGCCTCGTGCTGATTGCCGAGGCGGACGGCGAGCCCGTGGGCTTCGTCAGCGCCGAGCGCCCCGTCGATCCAGCGCTTGGCGTGCTGCTCGACTGCCTGCACGTCCATCCTTCGTATCACGGAAGCGGCGCGGGCAAGGGCATGATCGAAGCCGTTCGCGCCTGGGCGCGCACGCTCGGCGTGGACAAGGTCCACCTGAAGGTGCTGGCGGACAACGAACGCGCGATCGGTTTCTATGAGCACAACGGTTGGCAACTGGCGGGTATCGAAACGAGCCGCATCGGCCAGACGGAGGTCACCGACCGGATCTACGCGATACAGGCGTAGCGGCCCGGCGACATTCGCGCGAACGGCGGCGTGAGGTGCGGCCCTTGCCGGGCAAAAGTCGAACGTACGCCGTTGTTATTCGCCGCAGTACCGCACGAGCAGATCGGCTTCCGTCTCGTGCACCTCGACGGGCAGGGTCGTTGCGCCTGCATAGGCAAGATAGCGCGCGCGATGCTGGCCGTTGCGGAACGACGCGACGCCGACTTTCGACAGGCCGGGGATCCCGAGCAGCGTGCGCGTTCTCGTCTCGCGAAACGTGATGTACGGCATGTCCGGAATCCTGTCCTGTTCAGGGTCGAGAAATTCGCGAATGCCCGCGGCCTTTCCTGGGGCCCAGTACAGCACGGACGGCAACACGTAGTCCGTCGTGTCTCGGTCGGCACATGCCAGCAGTTTCGTCAGGTCGATCGTCACGACCCGGTGTCGCGTATCGTCTGACGAGAATACCCGCTTGAGATGCGTATAGGCATAGGGGGCGTGCCCGGGAAGCTGGATAACCCAGACTTCCACGCCATTCTCCTGTGCGTGGGCGAGTGCCATTGTTTCCTCTGGTGTTGCAAGCGACCTTATTGATTCCAGTTTAGCAGCGCGATTGCGGCGGCGAAGCAGGGCAATACCCGGAATAGGAAAACGGAGCGAGTCGCGGCAGAACCTGAATCGCGAACAAAGGCGGAGAGGGGACGGGTGGGTAAATCGAATGCAGTCATGTGTCGGCGATCGATATCGACAGGTCACGAGAATATCGCGATACTGCCAGCGGACATGACGCACCGCGTGAATTTCATCGAAGATTCACACAGTGTCGCGAAACCCGGTGCGTGCGGCTCACCATAAGAACAGAGAGGTCAGATTGACCGAAAAAAACATGTCGTCGAAACTTGAGATCGAGTACCTCGATTACCGTTTCACCGCGATGCTCGAAATCAGGGAGTCCGGTCGGACAGGCGTTGTCGACTGGCATCTCGAATCCGATTCGCGAAGCAAGACGCTTGCGTGGATCGTATTCGACCGCTTTCTCGAACGGCATGATTTCGTCGATGAAGAGGATGCGCGCGCCAACATCGTTGACTGGCTGGAGCGGCTGGCCGATCCGAGATCGGGCGCGTCGGCCGAAATGGCGAAGGTGAACGCGGTAGCTGCCGGAGCGGTGGCCACGGGCGCATCGACCACATCGACTGCCGAAATCGTCGGCGAAACCGTCATCGATATCGCCAGCGATCTCGACTGGATCGAGATGGTCGCAGAATGGCTGTTCAGCTGACCGTCACGATGACGAAACCCGGTTGTCACGACGCGAGTTCCTGTGTTCGCGAAACGTGGTTTCGAAAAAAACGGTACAGAAAAACGAAGCCCGAATCCGGCCGATCGAAAAAATAGAATAAACCTGCTTTGACAACCCCCGCGACTTACCAGAAACTGGGCCCGGGCCTGAAAATATACGGTTGAATTAAAACAAAATAAAACTCCAGACATGCAAAGAAGAACGCTGCTGACGGCGGGTGCGATCATTGTCGCTGCCGGCCTGACAGGTTGCACTGCAATGCTGTTCGAAGACGGTCAATACGAAGAGATGGTCGACCGATTCCTCGTCAGCGAGGACGGCAAGAAATTCGTCGTGCTCGGCAAGAAATATCACTACATCTTCGATATGCCGGAGCATCTCGGCGCCGTGCTGGCATCGCCTTACCGGAAGTCGATCAATGCGTCGCTATACGGGTTCGTCGCGCAGGGCAGCAAGATCTCGGGCGAGTTCTCGCTGAGGCTCCACCGCAATGGCATGACCGACGAGGATTGGGATCGGGCGCTGGAGGATGGCTTCACGAAACTCGGAAGCGTAGATCTGGGGATGAAGGGTGCGCTGGCCGGATCGCGCTATCTCGCCGATGGTTTTGCGCAGGGCAAGACGTGGTCGTCGTTTACGCATTCATACAGGATTCAGGTCACCGACCGCATCACGACGGCGGGCAAGGCCGTGCGCGTGCTCGCGACGCCCGTCACGCTTGCGGCCGACGGCGTGATGATGATCGGGGCCGTGGTGCTGTCGCCCGTCATCGTGGTGATGCTCGCGCCGGTCGCGGGCGTTGCGCTCGGACCGTGACGCAATCCGCGCGGCACGCGAGCGAACCAATTGCTGCGGCATTGTCACCAAATGGTGAGTTGCCGCACAGATCGTTGCGCGGCCCACGCTCACAATTTGGCCGGTTGACCGTTCTTCCCCGGCCCGGTCAACTGTTTCCCCGCTCGCTCGCGCAGGAGCGGGGGCTTTTTGCCCGTCCGACGCCGGAAGGCTGCGTCGGCGGAACCGGACAGGCGTCCGGCGGGCGGCGTAATCGCATCGGTTGCGCGCCCCGGCATCCGTTCGCCTGATCCGCACGAATCGCTTTCCTCGTGCCTGAGCGAACCCTCAGGCCCATCGCCGGTTTCGACCGGTGATGCCTTGGTCCCGGCGGCGCGCAAGCATGCCGCCGGGATATTTTTTGCGCCGGATGCATGGCATCACATGTCGCGCAGCGGGCGGGGCAACCCGCTCAGCCAGCCTGTTCGACGCTGGTTTCCCACCCGTCGTATTCCCCTCCGAGCGAACGGACCTCGCGGTTGATCGCGACCGTATGGCCGGTGATGTCGGCCAGCGCCATCGTGCCTTCATGCGAAAACCGGACGGCCGACTTGCCGTCTTCGGTGGGCGCAACCGACTCGACCGGATAGCCTTTCGATTCGGCCCAGTCCGCGAACTGATGCGCGTCGCTCGGGTCGGGGAAGTACGCCCAGTGCATCACGCGCCGGCTTACGTCGCTGGCGTCGCCTTTCTTCCGCAATTCATCCAGCACGCGCATGTCGCGCATGATCAGCCAGTCGTCGTCGGTCGGGTAGAGCGTTTGCCAGTACGCTTCCTTGTCCGGATCGTCCTGGTGCGCGTACTGCAGCGCGTAGGTGGTCTGATCGGCCATCGCGTCGACGATCTCGGCCGCTGCCTCTTCGTCGAACGGCACGTAGAACAGGAAATCGCGATGGCCGTCGACGGTGATGCGGCCAACCTGCACGCCACCTTTCGCGGCGATCGTGGCGTCGAGCAGATCCTCGATCGTCGCGAGACCGGCGAATTCGTCTCCGGTCGGCAGGCCTTCCTGCGTCGGATGCGCAAAGGGGACGCGTACGCTCAGCAGTGACGTGCGCGGATCGCCTTCGGCGAGTTCCGCAAAGCTGTGGTTGAAGCTGATGAAAGCCTGATGGTCGCCCATTCTGGCAGGGAAGGTTCCCCAGGCGTCGGTCATGTGTTTCTCCCGTGCACGATTGTCTGTTGACGGTTGTAAAGCGCCTCAATGTATCATCGAAAATCGCGTTGGCCGGAGAAGCGCACATGATCGCGCGTCTGGGCATCCTGGTGCCGGTCGAAGACGATCGCTTCCGGGCGGTGGTGGATTTCTATCGGTTGGCGCTCGCGCTGCCTGTGCATTCCGAAGGCGTGTCGGCGGCGGGGAATCCATGGCATCGCTTTGTCGTGGACGGAGCGACGCTGACCATTCATACGGGCCGCGGTTGCGTGTTTCCGTATCCGGAGTTTCGACCGACCGGCCACGGGATTGCGCTGGCCATCGAAGTCGTGCATGTCGCGGAAGCCATTGCGCGACTTGAATCGTGCCGCGTCGGCATCCTGAACGAGTGGGACTACGGCGACGGTACGATCGCGATTTCCGTGGCGGATCCGGCGGGAAACGTCTGCGAAATATGGGGCCGTCCGTGACCGCGCATCGGTACGACGGGCCGTAAAAAAATTCGAAGGAGATGCCGATGTCGATGTTTGCGGTGAATGGAGTGCGAATCGATCCGCTCAGCGCGCGCGTGACGCATGTGCGCTGGGCGGCCGTGAATCCGGCTGACCGGTCGTGGGCGGCGACGCCAAGCGAGGCGCCGGTGGCGGACGTGGCGCGCGCGCTCGCGTCCGGTAACGACGTCCGCGCCATCTTCTCGGCATCGGACGACACCGCGATCGGACCCAGGCTGAAACGCGTGCTGTATCGCGATGCATCGGAAGGCATCGAGCTCGACATCGATGCGACGAACGAGTCGCGCACGCTGCGTGATCTGCCGCAAATCTGACCGGCGCGGCATGCGTCAGCGATAGCGGGTGTCGTCGCATGGATGGCGATGCCTGGCCGAACGGCCGGTCGCACGACGTCGATCGCGAGGAGTAGTATTGGCTGATCGTCATGCTGCATGGGCGGTTGCGCCGAACGGTCTGACGGGGCACGTGATCTTCAGCGAGCCGTTTTACCGGAAGCGAATATCGCAAACGCGTACGAGACCATGTCCAGACCGCTCATCGCCCCGTTGGCATCCGCTCTTTGCCTGGCGCTATCGGCTTGCCAGACCGCGCCCGAGTCGTCTCCGCTACCGTCGCCCGACACCGCGTCGGCAGCCGCTGCCGTTCCGGCCTCGTCATCGTCCGAGCCGATTCGTGGCGTCGGCCAGGCGCCTCATCTGGCCGGGCAGAGTCACTGGGCCATCGGTCAATGTACGACCAACGGCACCGTCAAGGTGTGCAACTGAACATGACCGATGCCGGCGGAGCGTGGCCCGTTCCGCGCGGACGAAGGCGCGTCGTCGTGCATCGATGCCTGCCTTCGTCGATCCCGACCATTTTCGGTCGACACGCTGTCCGTCTCGGCGCGTCGATCGGGTGTCCGACCTCGATGAGCCGGTTGTCGTCGATGTGAGCGATCGCGCGATGAATGATGAAGGCGAAACCACCGAGTCCGGCTGGCACGTCGATCCCGTCGCGGGAACCGTCGTCGGCCAGTTGCCGGTGACGCTGGCGGTCGACAGCCGGAGCCTGAAGAGAAGGGCGATCGCGTGCATGGTGCTGGCCGCCGCGAGCCTGTGCGGCTATGCGGCCGCGCCGGCGCTCTGGCCGGTGGCGGCACTGGCCGTGTTGCTGGCGCTGGCAGGGGCCGCCTTCTTCGCGTCGTCGCGGCGCAGGATGGCGCTGCAGGTCGACGAGACGGGCTTCAGGTTGACCGGGGCCTTACGCGAACAACCCGTCACGCCATGGCGTGACGTCACCGAATTCCGGATCGTCAGCGTCGCCGGAAATCGCTACATCGGCTACCAGTTCTCGGCGCTTTCATCGCGCACCAGGGTACCGGGTGGCGTGATGCTGCCGATCGCCGGGTTTGCCGATCTGCCGCTCGATGCGGTGGCCGGATTGCTGGAGGCGTGCCGCCGTCAGTTCGGCGTGCCGGACAACGAGGGCGACCGAACGGGCCGATGACGCCCGATGCGGGGAGCCCGCGTGCGCCGATATCCGTGAAAACAAAAAAATGTCGGGTGCCGTGTCGATTTCCGCCGGAGTCGTCCGTCGTAGCATCGGAGGCGTGCGCATCGCGCGTCCGTCCCGATTCCGATACGACAACCGACCGAAGGAGCGATACCCATGTCCACGTCCGTCAAACCGATCCCGGAAGGGATGCGCACGCTGACGCCGCACCTGATCTGCGCCGGCGCAACAGCAGCGATCGACTTCTACAAGCGCGCGTTCAATGCGAGCGAACAGTTTCGCCTGGCGATGCCCGACGGCCGGCTCGCGCACGCGTGTCTCGTGATTGGCGATTCGACACTGATGCTGGTGGATGAAATGCCCGATCACGGCGCGCTCGGGCCGAAGGCGCTGAAAGGCACGCCGGTCTGCCTGCACCTGTACGTGCCTGACACCGACGCGGCGATCGCAAAGGCGGTCGAGGCCGGTGCGACGGTCACGATTCCGGCTGCCGACATGTTCTGGGGCGATCGCTACGGGCAGGTCGAGGATCCGTTCGGTCATCGCTGGTCGCTCGCGACGCATCAGCGCGACCTGACGCCCGAGCAGATCACGGAGGCCATGGCCAGCGCGCCGCCGTGCGGAAGCTGACGCAGCCACGCAACCGCAGTTGAGCGGCGGGACGGCGGCACGCGCGCGCTTACGCGCCGGCCGCCTTGCTGCGCTGCTTGTCCTCGTACATCCGTTGATCGGCCGATGCAAGCAGGTCGGCCACGTCGCGATGGTGCGCGGGATCGTAGTCGACGTGCCCGACGCTGAACCGGATGTCATAGCCGCGTGCGTCGGCCGCGTTGCGCAGCGCGAGCGCCTGCGTCACGCGTTCGACCGGCTCGGCAACGTCGCCCGGATCGGTGGCGCTCAGCAGCACGACGAACTCGTCGCCGCCAAGCCGTGCGATCACGTCGCTGTCGCGCAACGCGCCCGTCAACGTATCGGCGAATGCCCTGAGCGCGTGGTCGCCTTCGGCGTGGCCGAAGCGGTCATTGATCGACTTGAAATCGTTCAGGTCGAAAAACAGCAGCGCCGCGTGACGGTCGAGGCGATCGCACAGGCTCAGCACGTGGCGGGCCAGGATCTCGAAGCCGCGCCGGTTGGTCAGTTGCGTGAGTTCGTCGGTGGTCGCGAAATGCAGTGCGGCGATCTCGCGTTCGGTCATGTGGGCGAGATCGCCGAGCAGCGCGAGTTCGTCGGGCTCGAGCGAGCGCGGCCGCGTGTCGATCAGGCACAGCGTGCCGATGGGCGCACCGTTCGGCGCCGTAAGCGGCCGGCCGGCATAGAAGCGGATGCCGGGCGCGCCGGTGACGAGCGGGTTGTCGTGGAAGCGATTGTCGTTCAGCGCATCCTGGATCACCATCGTATTGCCCTCGAGCAATGCATGGGAGCAGAACGACACGTCGCGCGACGTTTGCGTGACGTCGAGCCCGGCATGGCTCTTGAACCACTGGCGATCGTCGTCGACGAGGCTGACGAGTGCGATCGGTACGTCGAACAGCCTGCGTGCGAGACGCGTCAGGCGATCGAAGCGCTCTTCGGGCGGCGTGTCGAGGATCGAGAGCGAATGAAGCGTATCGAGCCGGGCCGCCTCGTCGGCCGGTTTCGGTGCGATTTGCATGGGCCTTGTCTTTTGTCCCGGCTGCGAGGCCGGTCACGGGATCGTATGTCGGACAGTATCGCGCATTGTTCGGCGCATCGCCACGTTGGCAATCTGCCGACGGGTGATTTCGGTCCGGTACGGATCGATGCAGATGGGGTGAGAAGCGTGCGCCATGGGGCCGTGTTTCATCCCGATGCGCAATCGGATGCGCGATGCCTCAAGGTGCCCGGCGCGGTGCCGTAAACAGGGCGAGTCCATTTCTTCATCGCTTCCCATCGCACCATGGTTCGATTTCTGTACGCGGGTTATCTCGCGTTTGCGCTGTATCTTCTTTATCCGATGGTTCAGAACACGCTGGCATTCGGTGTCGTTTGTGTGAGCAGCGCGCTGCCCGGCGGCGCCGGCGGCTTGTCGTCGTCTTCGGCAAGCGGCGCGAGCGGACAGGCGACTCGCTGTGCGCCGACGACGCATGCCGGTGCAGCGACCGGGCGGACGCCCGAAATCCACTAAGTGCGGCGGCGCGCTGGCCATTTGGTCGAATTGAACTTCGCGCCATGCTCGCCGATCATCAGCAACACGGCGGATCGAACACGGAGACGTGCGCCGCGCGGCCTGCGTCAGTAGCTGGAGCGGTACGGCGTGCCCTGGTCGAAGCGGCTTTGCCAGTGCGTGAGATAGCGCGACGCGAGTTGCGGGTTGTTCCACACCACGACGACGTTCTCGGAGTTGCGGCTGGCCGCCGACGCGCTGTAGTTGAACGAACCCGTTTCGACGTGCTCGGCGTCGATCACGAGGTATTTGTCGTGATGGATCGCGTAGGCGTCGATCGTGCGCGTCGGGATACCTGCGTTGACGAGCAAGTTCAACGCCTGTTTGCTGCTCTTGGCGCGATTGCCTTTGTCGTCGACGACCACCGCGACATTCACGCCGCGTCGCTTGGCGGCGAGCAGTGCGCGCGTGACAGGCGGCGACGTGAACGAATAGGCGGCGACGCGGATCGAGTTGCGCGCGGCGCCGATCGCTTTCAGCACGAGCGCTTCGGCACCGCCGTCGGGCGAAAACGCCGATTCGACGACCTGTGTCGCAGGTGCTTCGTGAGTGGGGGCAGGCAGCCAACGCGACACGAAGTCGATCGCCTGCTGGAGCAGCGATTCACTTTGCGTCTTGCCGAAGGCGGCGAACGGAGTGGCGAGCAGGGAGGCGGCGAGACAGGCAGCGGCGAGACGATTGCGCGACAACATCTTGGACAGCGAACAATTTCGAGACAGCGGGCCGTGAGTGTAACGCAGACGTGGCGGCCCGGTCACGTGTCGATGAGACGGGATGACGCATCGCGATGCCCGGCGATGGCAGAGGCGGCGACGCAAAGTTGCGTTGTGCGATATCCGAGTGCGGAATCGGTTTAGTCAGCGAGTGGGGGTGAAAGCAGCGCGCGATTGCACGTGCGGCGGTGGCGGAATAGCGGCGTGCAAGCCATGCATGAGTGCAGCCGGGAGGGCTCGACGCGGCGCGCGACAGCAGCGCGAGCGCGACTAACGATCCGTGCGCGTCGCGCGTTCAGTCATGGGCGCACGACGCTGCGTCAGTCCTCGTCCGCGGGTGCTCTGGCTGCCTCGGCTGCGATCCATCCGGGGCCACGCTCCGGCTGCACGTCGCATGCGTCGAGCGGTTCGCCGCACGCCGAGCATACGGTGACCGCATGCATCAGATGGCCGCAAGTGCGGTGGCGCAACTGCACCGGCGGCCCCTTGCCGTCGTCTTTCCAGCGGTCGCCCCACGCCGTCAGCGCGAGCAGGGTCGGGTAGAGGTCGAGGCCCTTGTCCGTCAGCCGGTATTCGAAACGCGGTGGTCGCTCCTGGTACGCGCGCTTGACCAGTACGCCTTCGTCAACGAGCCGCGCGAGCCGCTCGGCCAGCACATGGCGCGTGAGGCCAAGCTGGGTCTGGAACGCGTCGAAGCGGCGGCAGCCGAGGAACGCGTTGCGGAGGATCAGCATGGTCCAGCGGTCGCCGAGCACGGCGAGCGTGCGCGCGATCGAACAGTTCAGCGTGCCGATGTCATCCCATTTCATCGTCGAGTCTCTTGCCTCTCTTGCGGCGGTTCAGCGAAATAGCGGGTTCGATTATAGAACCCGCCTTCGGTTGCAACGGGCCCGGCCACGTTGACAACGACCGTCATCGTTGTCAATAATGAGTTCCAATTTGGAACTTACTAGCGCGGCGACGCGCTTTCAACCCGGAGACAACCCGATGAACCCGCTTTCCCTGTCTGGTCTCGATCTGCTGCGCGCAGCGGTATCGGGTGATGCGCCGCTCGCGTCGATTTCCGAGACGATTCCGATGCGTCCGCTCGACGTCGAGCTCGGTTATGTGAAATTTTCGGCGCGTGCGGACGGCCGGCACCTCAATCCGCTCGGCGGCGTGCACGGCGGGTTCGCCGCGACTGTGCTCGATTCGGTCACGGGGTGCGCGGTGCATTCGATGCTGGATGCGGGCGTCGGCTACGGCACGGTCGACCTGCATGTGAAGATGCTGCGGCCCGTACCGCGCGACGTCGACCTGGTAGCGGAAGGGCGCGTGATCCATCTGTCGCGTTCGCTGGGCGTCGCGGAGGGCACGTTGAAGACCGCGGACGACAAGATCGTCGCGCATGCGTCGGCGACCTGCTTCATCCAGCGGCCGCAGTAACGGCGGGCGGCAACGCCATCGTTCGGGCCGGTGCGTGAACCTCTGCGCCGGTGCCGAAGGCCGCCTGTAAGCGAATGCGGCGCGTGTCTGAAGCGGCCGCTTCAATGTGATAGCGTTCCTGCTTTCCACCGACGCGACAGGAACAGCATGGAATACCGCACACTTGGCGATTCGGGCATCGAGGTCAGCCTGATCGGCCTGGGCACGATGACGTGGGGCGAGCAGAATTCGGAGCGCGATGCGCACGAGCAGATCGACTACGCGATCGGGCAGGGCGTGACGCTGATCGATGCCGCGGAGATGTATCCGGTGCCGCCGAAACCCGATACGCAGGGGCGCACCGAGCAGTACATCGGCACCTGGCTCGCGCAGCATCGTGCGCAGCGCGAACGCATCGTGCTCGCGACGAAAATCGCGGGGCCGGCGCGGCAGCCGCACAATCCGCGCCATATTCGCGGCGAAGGCAACCAGTTCGACCGCAAGAACCTGACCGAAGCGCTCGACGGCAGCCTCAAGCGCCTGCAGACCGACTACGTCGATCTCTACCAGTTGCACTGGCCCGACCGCAGCACGACGACGTTCGGCCGTCCCGCCTATCCGTGGGTCGACGATACCTATACGGTGCCGATCGAGGAAACGCTCGGCGTGCTCGCGGAATTCGTGAAGGCCGGCAAGGTGCGTGCGATCGGCGTGTCGAACGAAACGCCGTGGGGTGTCGCGCAGTTCCTGCGCGCGGCCGAGAAGCTCGGGCTGCCGCGCATCGCGAGCATCCAGAATCCGTACAGCCTGCTGAACCGGACGTTCGAAAACGGGCTGTCGGAATTCACGCATCGCGACGGCGTCGGCCTGCTCGCGTATTCGCCGCTCGCGTTCGGCTGGCTGTCCGGCAAGTACGAGAACGGCGCGCGTCCGGCCGGCGCACGCATCACGTTGTTCGAACGCTTCCAGCGTTACAGCAAGCCGCAGGCCGTCGAGGCGACGTCGCGCTATGTCGCGCTCGCACGGCGTCACGGGCTGTCGCCTGCGCAGCTCGCGCTGGCGTTCGTCAACAGCCGGCCGTTCACGCGCAGCAACCTGGTCGGGGCGACGTCGCTCGAGCAGTTGAAGGAGAACATCGGCAGCATCGACGTGAAGCTGTCCGACGAGATCCTCGCCGAGATCGACGCGCTGCACGAACTGCAGCCGAACCCTGCGCCGTAAATGGCGCGCGGCCCGCGCGGCAGCGATGCCGCGACGGGCCGCACCGGCGGCGCATTGCTGCGCCGTCGTTTCTTCCGTTATCGCATCTTGAGCCGTGTGCGCGCGACGAACAGCGCGGCGAGGCTCAGCAACGCGCAACCCATCAGATAGAGCGCCGGCGACAACCGGTTGCCGGTCGTGCTGATCAGCCAGGTGATGACGAACGGCGCGAAGCCGCCGAACAGCGTGACGCCCGTGTTGTAGCTGACCGCGAGCCCCGTTGCGCGGGTCTGCGACGGGAACAGCTCGGCCATCAGCGCCGGCAGCGCGCCGCAGTACATCGCCTTCAGCGCACCGATCCAGACCAGGGCGGCGAGCATCGTCGCGAACGATGCGTGACGCGTGAGCCACGCGAACGTCGGGTACACGGTGACGAGCATCAGGACCGCCGCGACCGCCATCATGCGGATCCGCCCGGTGCGATCGGACAGGTGGCCGACGACCGGCGTGACGAGCGTGAGCACGAAGCCGGTCGCGAGCGTCGCCGCGAAGCCCGTCGATGCAGGCAGCCCGAGCTGCTTGATCGCGTAAGTCGGCATGTACAGGATCATGTAGTTGATCGCGGTCGAGATCACGAGCGCGCCGATCGACAGCAGCACCCGCACCTTTTGTTCCGCGAACAACTCGCGCACCGGCGCTTCCGAGCGTGCCTGCGTCTTGAACTCGACACCTTCGTCGACGTAGCGGCGGATGTACAGCCCGACCGGGCCGATCGCAAGCCCGAACAGGAACGGTACGCGCCAACCCCAGCTTTCGAGTTGCGCGGTCGTCAGCGTGGATGTCAGCAGCGCGCCGAAGCCCGATGCGAGCAGCGTCGCGAGGCCCTGGCTCGCGAACTGCCAGCTCGACATGAAACCGCGCCGCTGCGGCGCGTGCTCGACGAGGAACGCGGTCGAGCTCGCGAATTCACCGCCCGCGGAAAAGCCCTGCATCAGCCGCGACAGCATGATCCCGAGCGGCGCGAGGATGCCGATCGATGCGTAGGTCGGCATCAGCGCGATCAGCAGCGTGCCGGCCATCATCATCGCGATCGACAGCAGCAGCGACGCCTTGCGGCCCGCGCGATCCGCGTACGCGCCGAGCACGAAGCCGCCGATCGGCCGGATCAGGTAGGACAGCCCGAACGTGCCGAGCGTCAGCATCAGCGACGTCGCTTCGCTCGTGGCGGGGAAGAACAGCTTGGCGATCGTCACCGCGAAGAAGCCGTAGACGATCAGGTCGAACCATTCGAGTGCGTTGCCGATCGACGCCGCGAAGATGAGGCGCCGGATCTTCGCGGCCCTGGGGCGGGCGGCTTCCTGCGAGGTCAGGGTGGTCGTATTCATCGTGTGTGCAGGTCCCGTGAAAGGGGCGAAGCGCGTTACAGGGCGGCGCCGGCCGCGGCGGACGCCGCGCGGCGAACGGTCGGTGCGTCGTCGCCGAGATCCCAGAAGAGGCCGGCCATCATCTGCAGCCCCTCGCTGACGACGCTCGCGAGCAGGTGCTCGTCGGGTGCGTGCTGCGAGCACGCCGGGTATGAGTGCGGCACCCACAGCGTCGGCAGCCCGAGCGTGTCGGCGAACACCTCGTTCGGCAGCGTGCCGCCGAGATTCGGCAGGATCGCGGGTTTCTTGCCGGTGGTCCGCGCCAGCGACGCGACGGCCCAGCGCACCCACGGATCGTCCGGCGGCACGCGCGTCGCCGGTGCGCCGCGTTCGACGTCGATCTCGATGTCGGCGAAGCCGTGCGCATCGAGGTGCGTGCGCAGATGCGCATGCAGCGCTTCCCAGTCGGTGCCGACGACGAAGCGCAACTGGCAGTGCGCATACGCGGCGGGCGGGATCGCATTGACGGGGTGCTCGGGGTTGCCGGCCTTGAACGCGAGGATCTCGAACGTGTTCCAGCCGAACACGCGCTCGGCTGCGGTGAGGCCGGGCTCGCCCCAGTCGGCGTCGAGCGCCGGATCGCCGGGGCCGCCGCCGACGGAGAGATCGGCGAGTGCATCGCGCACGGCGGCCGGGAACGGCGA
>NZ_JAAGPB010000151.1:0-17781 GCF_017104585.1 Burkholderia sp. Ac-20392 | reverse complement strand
TGCGCGCGACTTCGCCGCCGGCCACCAGCGCATCGACGAGCGCGCGCCACAGCGCATCGCCGGCAAGCGGCGCAGCCATCCGGCGCAAACGTGCGGCGTCGAGCCCTTGCTCGTCGGGCATGCGCTCGTGATACGCACGCAGCGTATCGATCGCCCGCGTCTGCAACGCACGCCAGTGTGCGTGGGCAATCACCGCGCCGTCGTTCGACGCGGCGTCGCGCTGCCCGATCGCCAGCGCATCTTCCGGCAGCACCAGCGCATTCGGCGCGAAACCCGTCAGATGCGTGAGCATCGCACGCGGGATGCCGAGCGGCGCCTGCGCGAGCAGCGCATCGAGACGGCCCTCGTCGAGCCATTCGGCCAGCGCGTCGAGCCATGCGCGGCGCTGAGGCGTACGACGCTTGCGCGCCGGGCCAAACGGGTCGAGCACGCGGCCGCCGCCAACCGTGCGCGTTGCCTGCGGATTGCGAACGATGAACCGGTCACCCGGCAGCGCAAACACCGGCTCGTCGAATACCAGTTGCACGCGCATCCGCTGGCCGGCCGCGAGCGTGTCGCCGTCGAGCAGCGCGACATGCGCGACGCGATGCAGCGTGCCGAGATGCACGTGCAGCGGCGCCCAGTGCGTCAGCGTGAGCCCCGCATCCGCGAGCAGCGTCAGATCGACGTCGAGACGCGGCGACGTCGCGACGAGCCGTGCATCGGCGACGGTATCGCCGCGCTCGACATCGGCCTTGTCGACCCCGGCCAGATTCAGCGCGCAACGCTCGCCCGCGCGGCCGGCCTCGACCGGCCGGTTCTGCGCATGGATGCTGCGCACGCGCGCCGCGCCGCCCGTTCGCATGATCGCAAGCGTCTCGCCGGTCGCGACGCGGCCGGCAAACGCGGTGCCCGTCACGACGGTGCCCTGCCCCGCGAGCGTAAACACGCGATCGACCGCAAGCCGGAACAGCCCGTCGTCGCGTCGCGCGCGCCATGCGATCGCTGCATCGGCGAGGTAGCGCTTCAACGCGGCGACGCCCGGATCGTCCACGGCCGTCGCACGCGTTTCGAAAATCGGCACGCCGGCCAGCGTCGAGTCGTTCAGCCACGTGGCGATCTCGTCGCGCACTTCGGCCACACGCGCGGCGTCGACTCGATCGCACTTCGTCAGCGCGACGGCGCCATGCGTGACGCCAAGCAGTTGCAGGATCGCCAGATGCTCGCGCGTCTGCGGCATCACGCCGTCGTCGGCCGCGATCACGAGCAGCGCGAAGTCGATCCCGCATGCGCCGGCGGCCATCGTATGAATCAGCTTCTCGTGGCCCGGCACGTCGATCAGGCCGAGCACGTCGCCGTTGTCGAGCGGCGTATACGCGTAACCGAGCTCGATCGAGATGCCGCGCGCCTTCTCTTCCTTCAGGCGATCGGTATCGACGCCCGTCAGCGCGCGCGCCAGCGTCGTCTTGCCGTGGTCGATGTGTCCGGCGGTACCGACGATCATGCAGCAGGCCCCGCGAGCGGCACGCATTGCGCGACGAACGCCGCCTCGTCGGCGGCTTCGAGGCAGCGCAGGTCGAGCCGCAGCGCATTGTCGGCCACGCGGCCGATCACCGGGCGCGGCCATTCGCGCAGCCGCTTCTCGAGCTGCGCCAGCGCACGGCCGCCGCGCTTGCCGTCCGCCGTGCGTACGACGAGCCCGGCGCTCGGTAGCTGGTCGACCGGCAGCGCGCCGCTGCCGATCTGGCTGAACATCGGCTCGACCGTCACGTCGAAACCGCTGCCGAGCGCAGCCTGCAGCGCCGGACGCACGCGTTCGGCGGCGTCGGCGATCTCGCGCTGCGGGCGCGTCAGCAGGCGCAGCGTCGTGAGCCGGTCACGCAGGAACTCGGGTGACTGGTAGAGGCGCAGCACCGGCTCGAGCGCCGCGAGCGTCAGCTTGCCGACGCGCAGCGCGCGCTTGAGCGGATGCTTCTTGATCTTCGCGATCAACGCGCGATCGCCGACGATCAGGCCGGCCTGCGGCCCGCCGAGCAGCTTGTCGCCGCTGAACGTGACAACGTTTGCTCCGGCGGCAACGGTTTCCTGCACGGTCGTCTCGTGCGGCAGGCCCCATTGGGACAGATCGGCGAGCGTACCGCTGCCGAGATCGACGGCAACGGGCAGTCCGTGCTCGCGCGCAAGCGGTGCGAGTTCGGCGAGCGTCGTCTCCTTCGTGAAGCCGCTGATCGCGTAGTTGCTGCAGTGCACCTTCATCAGCAGCGCGGTGCGCGGGCCGATTGCGTCCGCGTAGTCGCGCAGATGGGTGCGGTTGGTCGTGCCGACTTCGCGCAGCCTGGCGCCCGCGCGGCTCATGATGTCGGGGATGCGGAATGCGCCGCCGATCTCGACCAGCTCGCCGCGCGACACGACGACTTCCCGCTTCGTCGCCAGCGCCGACAGCGCCAGCAGCACGGCCGCCGCATTGTTGTTGACGACGGTCGCGGCCTCCGCGCCCGTCAATTCGCACAGCAGATCGTCGATCAGGTCGTCGCGATCGCCACGGCGGCCCGTGGCGAGGTCGAATTCGAGGTTGACCGGGCGCGTGAGCACGTCGACCACCGCGCGCACCGCGTCGTCGGGCAACAGTGCGCGCCCGAGGTTCGTGTGCAGCACGGTGCCGGTCAGGTTGAACACGATGCGCACCGCGCCCGCGCTCTGCGCGGCCAGCATGCGCGTGACGGTCGCGGCGATGCGCGGCTCGTCGAGCGGTTCGGCCGCCGCCGGATCGTGTTGCGCGGCGGTACGCCAGCGGTCGAGCTCGGCACGCACAGCATTCAGCACGCGCGTGCGGCCGTAGTCCGCGATGAGCGGTTGCAACGGCGCCGACGACAGCACGCGCTCGACGGACGGCACGCGCGCCAGCACCGCATTCAGTTCATTTACACCCGGTTCGGTCACGTAGTGGTGGCTCCAGTCTCATGCTTGGCAGCGGGCCGGCGCCGGCGCTCGCGCGCCGCCCCGGCCCCTGCCGTCAATCCGCTTCCTGCGAAACATCCGGCCACAGCAGCGGGTTCGGCGAACTGCGCTGGTAACCGGCTTCGTTCATCAACAGGTCGAGCGTGAGACTTGCGAGATCGTCCGCCAGCGGCTCGAACTCGTAGTCCTTCTCCTGATAGCCGATCTTGCGATAGGTCTTGCACTCGTCGCACGATTCGGCCTTGACGGCTTCGCTGCCGCCTTCGATCCCGTGATACGCGATGCCCTTCGTCGAATCGCAGTGCGAGCACTTCGTGCGCACCATGTGCCACTCGGTCGTGCACAGCCCGCATTGCAGGAAACGGTAGCCCTGGTACTGGCCGCCGACCCGCACGACGCTCGCGACCGGATGCGTGCCGCACACCGGGCACAGCCCCGGCTGGTCGAGATACGGGACGTCGGCCGGCGCGACGCGGCTGGCGAGATCCGTCCAGACGACCTGCAGCGCGGCCATCAGGAACGGTGCGGTAGCCGGGTCGACTTCGGCGAAACGCAGCGCGAGGATCGCGTCGGCTTGCGCGTCGAGTTCGGCGGGCGCCATCAGGCGCAGCCGGTCGAGCAGCTTCGCGAGCTGCGGGTTGACGAGCCCGGCGCCGTCGACGCGGTCGAGCAGTTCGTACAGCACGGCACGCCAGCGCGGATCGCGCTCGCCGTCGAGCGCCGGCACGAGCGGCATCGAATGCTGCTGCGCACGCGCGATCGCTTCCGTCGACGGCAGCGGGAGTTCGAGTGTTTGCAGCGTCGCGTGCTGCGCATCGGCGACGGTAGCCATCAGCCGCAGGTAGCCGCTGATCGGGTTCAGGTCGGCCAGCTTGCGCAGCCGCGCGGCGCGCGCCGAGAACGCGGTGGCGCGCTCCGGCAGGCGAAAGCGCGGGATGGCCGATTGATCGAGTGCCGAGATCTCGGTCGGTTCGAGGATGCGTTGTGTCACAAAAATGTCTTCCAAATAAACAAGCGCCGACGGGTCGGCGCTTCAGGCGGTTCCGACGGCTGACGGGCCGGCCCGCCGCGATCGGCGAGCCGCCCCGCTCCGGTGCGTTATTTCACGCTTTCACGGAACCACTTCGGGTGATGCTTGCGAGCCCAGCCCAGCGTGACGGTGCCGCGCACCATCGCGCCGATCGAGCCCTTCACCCACAACGCCGCGTAAATGTGCACGATGATGCTCGCGATCAGCACGAAGGCCGCCACGGCATGCACGACAGCGGCCGCGCGGATCACCCCGATCGGGAAGTAGAACGAGAAGTAGCGCCGCCAGATCACGACTCCCGACAGCAGGAGCAGCAACAGGCACGCCACCAGCGTAAAGAATAGCAGCTTCTGTCCGGCGTTATAGCGCCCGACAGGCGGCAGCTTGTCTTCCTGGTTGGTCAGCACGTCGCCGATCTGCTTGAGCCACTGCCGGTCGTCCGCGTCGAGCGCATTGTGATGCCAGAAGCGCACCACCAGGATCGCGAACGACACGAACATCACGAGGCCGACGAACGGATGCAGGATCCGCGTCCACTGGCCGCCGCCGAACAGCGCGGTCAGCCAGAACATCGACGGATGGAACAGCGCGAGCCCGGACAGCGCGAGCAGCACGAACGTGATCGCGGTGATCCAGTGGTTCGTGCGCTCGTTCGCCGAGTAGCGGACGATCAGGTTGGGGTCGTCGTGATTCATTTCGCGTCCTCCTTGATGCGTCGCGCCTCGTCGCGCGCGGCCTGTTCCTCTTCGTCGCTCACCTCGTTCGGACCGACCCGGACGTAGTGGAAGAACCCGGCGAGCGCGGTCAGCGCGATGCCGGCCACCGCAAGCGGTTTCGCGATGCCCTTCCACAGCTTCACCATCGGGCTGATCGACGGATTGTCGGGCAGCCCGTGGTACAGCGACGGCTTATCGGCGTGGTGCAGCACGTACATCACGTGCGTGCCGCCGACGCCCTGCGGGTCGTACAGCCCCGCATGCTCGAAGCCGCGTTCCTTCAGGTCCTCGATCCGCTCGGCCGCGTGCTGCTTCATGTCCTCCTTGGTGCCGAACACGATCGCGCCCGTCGGGCAGGTCTTCACGCAGGCCGGTTCCTGGCCGACCGCGACGCGGTCGGAACAGAGCGTGCACTTGTATGCGCGATGATCCTTCTTCGAGATCCGCGGAACGTTGAACGGGCAACCGGTCACGCAATAGCCGCAACCGATGCAGTTCTCCTCGTGGAAATCGACGATCCCGTTGTTGTACTGCACGATCGCGCCCGGCGACGGACACGCCTTCAGACAGCCCGGATCCTCGCAGTGCATGCAGCCGTCCTTGCGGATCAGCCACTCGAGGTCGCCCGCCGGGTTCTCGTATTCGGAGAACCGCATGACCGTCCACGAATGCTCGGTCAGGTCGGCCGGGTTGTCGTACACGCCAACGTTGGTGCCGACTTCGTCGCGCAGGTCGTTCCACTCCATGCACGCCGTCTGGCATGCCTTGCAGCCGATGCACTTCGATACGTCGATCAGCTTCGCGACACTCCCGGTCACCGGTTCGCGCACCGTGGGCGGTGGCGTCGTGGTGGCCGAGACGCGCTTGATATCCAGCGATTGCAATGCCATCTCTTCCCCCTTACGCCTTTTCGACCTTCACCAGGAACGACTTGAATTCCGGTGTATAGGAGTTGCCGTCACCCACGGACGGAGTCAGGGTATTGGCGAGATAGCCGGGCTTCGTCAGACCCTTGAAGCCCCAGTGCAACGGGACGCCGACCGTCTGGACCTTCTTGCCGTCGACCGTCAGCGGCTTGATCCGCTTCGTGACGAGGGCGACCGCGATGATGTAGCCGCGCTTGGACGACACCTTCACGCGCT
The DNA here is from genome assembly GCF_017104585.1 of Burkholderia sp. Ac-20392. Classification (NCBI taxonomy): domain Bacteria; kingdom Pseudomonadati; phylum Pseudomonadota; class Betaproteobacteria; order Burkholderiales; family Burkholderiaceae; genus Burkholderia; species Burkholderia sp. Ac-20392. The sequence goes on along the minus strand of NZ_JAAGPB010000151.1, from coordinate 11,956 downwards.
CGCCATGCGCGACGCCGACTTCCTTCGCGAGGTCTTCGCCGATCTCGACGAATTGCTCGGGCTGGATGATCGAATTCAGCCGCGCATGCTTGGTCCAGTAGTGGAAATGCTCGGTCAGCCGGTAAGTCGTCGCCACGTGCGGGAAGTCCGCCACCTTGCCGAACGACGCACGGTCGTCCGGGAACACGCGGGCAGCCGGGTTGTTCAGCGCCTGCGGGTTGTTCGGGTGCAGCGGGTTCGCGTCGAGCGGCGTCTCGAACGGCTCGTAGTGCTCGGGGAACGGACCTTCGTTCATCCCCGCCCGTGCGAAGAAGCGCGCGACGCCTTCCGGGTTCATGATGAACGGCCCCATTCCGTTTTCGGGCGATTCGTCCGCCTTGAAGTCGGGAACGTCGGCCCCCTTCCACGCGCTGCCGTTCCAGCCGATCAGCTTGCGGGTCGGGTCGAACGGCTTGCCGGCAACGTCGCACGACGCGCGGTTGTACAGGATCCGCCGGTTCGCCGGCCAGGCCCACGCCCAGTTCAGCGTCTGGCCGATGCCGGTCGGGTCGGAGTTGTCGCGCCGCCCCATCTGGTTGCCGGCCTGCGTCCATGCACCGCAGAAGATCCAGCAGCCGCTCGCGGTCGTGCCGTCGTCCTTCAGTTGCGCGAACGCGGCCAGCTGCTCGCCCTTCTTCACGAGCGTCTTGGCCGGATCCTTCGGATCGGGCTGATCGGCGAGCGCCTTCCCGTTGAACTCCATTGCAAGCTCTTCGGGCGTCGGGCTTTCCGGGTTCGCGTACGGCCAGGTCAGGTTGACGATCGGATCCGGATACTTGCCGCCGTCCGTCTGGTACATCTTGCGCATGCGCAGGAACAGCCCCGACATGATCTCGAGGTCGCTGCGCGCCTCGCCCGGCGGCTCCGCGCCCTTCCAGTGCCATTGCAGCACGCGGCTCGAACTCACGAGCGAACCGTTTTCCTCCGCAAAGCACGTGGTCGGCAGACGGAACACCTCGGTCTGGATCTTCGACGAATCGACGTCGTTGTAGTCGCCGTGATGCTTCCAGAACTCGGAAGTCTCGGTCGCGAGCGGATCCATGATCACGAGCCACTTCAGCTTCGCGAGGCCGGCTGCCGTCTTCACCTTCGACGGCGACGCCGCAAGCGGGTTGAAGCCCTGGCAGATGTAGCCGTTCATCTTGCCGGCATTCATCAGCTCGATCACCTGCAGCAGGTCGTACTGCTTGTCCAGCTTCGGCAGGTAGTCGTAGCCCCAGTTGTTCTCGGCGGTCGCCGCGTCGCCCCACCAGGATTTCATGAAGCTGACGTGGAAGGCCTTGTAGTTCTTCCAGTAGCTCAACTGGTTCGGCCGCAGCGGCAGCTGCACGCGCTTCTTGATGTAGCCGTCGAAATCCTGCTCGGCCTGCATCGGCAGCGTCATGTAGCCCGGCAGCAGGTTCGACATCAGCCCGAGGTCGGTCAACCCCTGGATGTTCGAGTGGCCGCGCAGCGCGTTCATCCCGCCGCCGGCGATGCCGATGTTGCCGAGCAGCAGCTGCACCATCGCACCGGTGCGGATGATCTGCGCGCCGATCGAGTGGTGCGTCCAGCCGAGCGCGTACAGCACCGTGCCGGCGCGGCCGGGAACGGCGGTGGTCGCGAGCATCTCGCACACCTTCAGGAACTTCTCCTTCGGCGTGCCGCAGACCTGCTGAACCATGTCCTGCGTATAGCGCGCGTAGTGCTGCTTCAGCAGGTTGTATACGCAACGCGGATGCTGCAGCGTCGGGTCGACCTTCACGAAGCCGTCGTCGCCGCGCTCGTAGTCCCAGCTCGATTTGTCCGGGTACGCGTGCTTCTCCGCGTCGTAGCCGGAATAGATGCCGTCGTTGAACGCGAAATCCTCGCGCACGATGAACGAGAAGTCCGTGTAGTTCTTCACGTACTCATGCTGGATCTTGTCGTTCGTCAGCAGATAGTTGATGACGCCGCCCAGGAAGACGATGTCGGTGCCGGTGCGGATCGGCGCGTAGTAGTCGGCCACCGAGGCCGTACGCGTAAAGCGCGGGTCGACGACGATCAGCCGCGCCTTGCGGTGCGCCTTCGCCTCCGTTACCCACTTGAAACCGCACGGATGGGCCTCGGCTGCATTGCCGCCCATCACGAGAATCACGTCCGCGTTCTTGATGTCGACCCAATGGTTCGTCATCGCTCCACGGCCAAACGTCGGGGCAAGACCTGCCACCGTCGGGCCATGTCAGACACGCGCCTGATTGTCGAATGCGAGCATCCCGAGACTGCGGATCGTCTTGTGCGTCAGGTAGCCGACCTCGTTGCTGCCCGCCGATGCGGCCAGCATGCCGGTGGTCAGCCAGCGGTTGACCTTCGCACCGTCTTCCGCCGTCTCGACGAAGTTCGCGTCGCGGTCGGCCTTCATCAGCTTCGCGATGCGGTCGAGCGCGTCATTCCACGAGATCGGTTCCCACTTGTCCGAGCCGGGCGCACGATACTCGGGGTGCGTCAGGCGGCTCGGGCTGTGGATGAAGTCGATCAGGCTCGCGCCCTTCGGGCACAGCGTGCCGCGATTGACGGGATGGTCGGGATCGCCTTCGATGTGGATGATGCTCGGCTGGGCGTTTTTCGCGCCGTCTCCGAGGCTGTACATCAGGATGCCGCAACCCACTGAACAGTAAGGACAGGTGTTGCGCGTTTCAACGGTGCGCGCCAGCTTGTACTGTCGGACTTCGGCGAGCGCTTCGGATGGAGAGAAGCCCATCAGGGCTAGACTCGATCCGGCAAGCGACGTAGCCGTCACCTTCAGGAACTGGCGCCGGGACATTTGTAGCATGGCTGGTCTCGGCGTTATTGTGGGGGTGGGGAAACTGAAAGGAATTATAGACAGTTCGCGCAACTATGTTCGAATCCTCGGATCAATACTGAATTGTCTGATTACCAACGATGATCCGCGTTCCGCGCGCCACCGAACCGTCATGAAACGACAGATCACCTCCGAAGCCACCCGTCTCGCGCAACAACAGGCCAACTGGGCCCTCACCGCGTTCAGGCGCTTCTCGTCCGACCGCTGCTCCGCCATGGCCGCGGGCATCGCATTTTTCTCCGCGTTCTCGCTCGCGCCGATGCTCGTGATGGTGATTGCCGTGGCCGGCTGGTTCTACGGCGACGATGCCGCGCGCGGCCAGGTGTTCGAACAGGCACACCAGCTGATCGGCGACGACGCGGCGGCCAGCATCCAGACGATCGTGCAGAACGCGCACCGCGCGGGCGAGCGCGGCGGCCTGGCCACCCTGATCTCGTTCGCCGCGCTCGCGATCGGCGCGTCGGCCACCTTCGCATCGCTCAGCGCCGCGCTCAGCGTGATCTGGCCGGCCACCGAGAACCGCTGGTCGAGCATGCTCGGGCTCGTGCGCGTGCGGCTGATCTCGTTCGGACTCGTGCTCGGCGTCGCGTTCCTGCTGATCGTGTCGCTCGTGCTCGACACCGCAATCACGTTCGTCGGCACCTGGCTGCTGGGCAATTCGCCGTATGTGATCGTCACGAACCTCGTGCAGTTCTTCGTCGGCATCGCGGTGCTGGCGGGCGCGTTCGCCTCGTTGATGAAGTTCCTGCCCGATGCGCGCGTCGCGTGGCGCGATGCGGCGATCGGCGGCGTCGTGTCCGCGATCCTGTTCTCCGGCGGCAAGAAACTGTTCGCGCTGTACCTCGCGCACGCAGGCACCGCAAGTGCATTCGGTGCAGCCGGATCGTTCGCGGTCCTGCTGATGTGGCTGTACTTCTCCGCGATCGTGCTGCTGCTCGGCGCGGAATTCGCGGCAGCCCGCGGCAACGCGCATCGGCTCGCGGGTACCGCCGCGCCGAGCGCTTCTGCGCAAACCGATCGCCCCACCGATCGCATGCACGACGACTGAATCGTCCCGCCCTCGACATCGCGGCACGCCCCCGCATACGCGTCCGCCGCTTTGCAACCACGCTGTCCAAAACGCATTCGCGTGGCATTGACACGTTCTTTGCATACGCGTGCATTCGTTGCCGCAACCGCAAACGTTTGCAAGCTTCCGTTTCCGTGCGCCAACGGGCCGAAACAGGCTTCCTGCTGCGATGCGCACCAACTATCGAAACAATCGCACCGCAGCAAATGTCAACTTTTTCAAAAACAGAAACAGTCGTTAATGTGCTTGATATATATAGACTTTTTCTCGCTGTTACCTTTTCGAGACACTTTATTTTTTAAGCTTTCTTGCGTCGATGGCACTGAGCTATTCTCCAATCCGCAACAAATAACGATGAATCACTTGCGTGGAGATACTCAACGATGAAGAAACTCGCTCTCTCGACCCTCTCGCTCGCCCTGCTGGGCGCCGCTGGCGCTGCTCACGCTCAATCGAGCGTGACGCTGTACGGCGTGATCGACACGTCGATCGCCTACGTCCACGGCAATAACGGCCAAGGTAACAACTCGTGGCAAATGCTGTCGGGCAACCTGCAAGGCAGCCGCTTCGGCCTGAAAGGTGCTGAAGACCTCGGCGGTGGCCTGAAGGCGATCTTCCAGTTGGAAAACGGTTTTGATCCGGGCACGGGCCACCTGAACCAGGGCGGTCGCATGTTCGGCCGTCAGGCATTCGTCGGCCTCGAAAGCAACCAATACGGCACGCTGACGCTCGGCCGCCAGTACGACCCGCTGGTCGACCTGGTCCAGGCAGTCACGGCAGACAACTACTTCGGCAGCACGTTCGCAACGCCGGGCGACGTCGACAACAACGACAACAGCCTGCGCGTGAGCAACGCGATCAAGTACACGTCGCCGGTGTTCGCAGGCTTCCAGGTCGAAGGCATGTACGCCCTCGGCGGCGTGGCAGGCAAGACGGGCGCTGGCCAAACGTGGTCGGTCGCAGCTGCATACAACAACGGCCCGGTCGGCGTTGCTGCAGGCTACTTCTACGCGAACAACCCGTCGCCGACGGCCGCCGGCCTGCGCTCGGGCTGGGGTTCGACGACGTCGGACAACATCGTCGACGGCCCGATCAACGCGGCTTACGTGACGGCGAAGTCGATCGCGATCGCACAGGTTGCAGGTCAGTACGTGATCGGCCCGGTGACGGTCGGCCTCGGCTACAGCAACGCGCAGTACAAGCCGGACGCATTCTCGGGCTTCGGCTCGACCCAGAAGTACAACACGGGTCGTGGCTTCGTAACGTACCAGGTCACGCCGCCGCTGCTGCTGGGTCTCGGCTACTCGTACACGAAGGCAAGCGGCAATACCGATGCCAAGTACCATCAGGTTTCGATCGGCGGCGACTACTCGCTGTCGAAGCGCACGGACGTCTACCTGGTTGGCGCTTATCAGCACGCAAGCGGTACGCAACTCAACACCGACGGCACGACGTCGGCAGCGCAAGCTTCGATCGGCTCGTACGGCATCGCCGGCACGAAGTCGCAAGAGCTGGTCGCACTCGGCCTGCGCCACAAGTTCTAAAAACGACGTATCCGGCGTGCATGGCGTCTTCGGACGCCTTGCCGCCGAACTGGAAAGCCAGTCATCGGTTTCGGCCGTGGCTGGCTTTTTTTTCGTCCATCGCCAACAGGCCGGCATGGCCCGCCCGCGCCGACGGCCGACACCCGGGCACCCGATGCACGTCACCCGCCCGGCAGCGGCGCCTGGCGGCTGCAATGCGCCGGCAACCCGATTTCCTGATGCAGGGCGCCCTCGCCATGTGCACGCCGGACGACTACCATCCGCACTGTCGGTGCCATGGATCCGGTGCGACGGCCGTTCGCCCCGGCGTGTCGATTTCGACCGTCTTCATTCGTCGTATCGAGGTCGGCACGCGATTTGCGCCCCGGCCAATACAGACAGGAGATACGCCATGACGATTCAGAAGATCACGCCTTTCCTCTGGTACGCGGCGGAAGCCGAAGAAGCCGCCGCCTTCTATGCGGGCATCTTTCCGGATTCGCGCGTCGTGCGCGTCACCGCGGTGCCCGGCACCGACGGCACGCGGATGGTCGAGTTCGAGCTGTTCGGGCAGCCGTTCTTCGCGATGAGCCACCCGCGCACCGACACGTTCAACCACGCGATCTCGCTGCTGGTCAGCTGCGCCGACCAGGCGGAACTCGACCGCTACTGGAACGCCCTGCTCGACAACGGCGGCACGGCCGACGCCTGCGGCTGGCTGAGAGACCGCTACGGCGTCTCGTGGCAGATCGTTCCGGAAACGCTGATCCCGATGGTGTCCGACCGGGACACGGTCAAGGCCACGCGCGTGGCCGCCGCGATGATGCAGATGATCAAGCTCGACGACGCCGCACTGAAAGCCGCCTACGCCGGGACGGCCGGCTGACGAAACAGCACGTCGCACCGCGCGTGCGCGATGACGCGCCAGGCCGCCGACAGGCGTCCGGCTCGACCGCATGCGCGTGCGGCTGCCGCGCAAATGCCGATGATCTCCATCGGCGTCGCCCTCGAGCCGATCACGTGCGCGGCATCTGCCGCTGCGTCGACAGCATCGATTCGACCGTTCGCCGCGCGTAGCCGATGAATGCAGCGAGGGGTTCCCCCGACAGGACCGCCGCATCTTCCGCGCCGCCGAGATAGGCGGCACGCGCCGCCGCGACAACCAGCCGGTATGTTTCCGGCAGGCGCTCCAGCACCCATGTCGCGGCGACGTCCTTGGGCGCGATCCTGCCGGTCGCGGCGCTGTACCAGATGCGCGCGAGTGCGAGCACCACGTTGCACTCGTCGCCGCGCCAGTCCGGTTCGGCATTCCACTGCGCAACGGTGGCCAACAGCGCGGCGACAAAATCCCGTGCGGGCACTTGCTCGAAAAGCGCGACCGCCGGCAAGCCGGCCAGCACGACACTGTGCTGTCGCACCTTCGTCAGCAGGATCGCCAGATCGTGATCGACGAGCGCCGGCTCGACAACGCCGGCTTCGAGGTCGCGACGCAGCCACTCGCCGAACTGCAGTTCGCGCCGCGCCGGGTGACGCCACGGCACGACTTCGTCGTGCGCGACGACGGTCACTTCCAGCGCGCGCATGCCGTCGGTGCGACCGGGCGGCGCCGACACGGCGAGCAGGTCGAGCATCAACGCGCGTCGCGTCGGCTCGTCGGGGCGGGTCGACACCGTCACCAGCAGGTCGACGTCGCTGCGTGGTTTCAGCCCGCCGTCGAGCGCCGATCCGAACAGGTGGATCGCCTTCAGCGTCGCGCCGAGATGCCGGTCGATCGTGTTGCACGCCGCGGCGGCCTGGGCTGCGATTTCGTCGGGAATGAATTCAGTCACGATGCGTGAGCCACGCGATGCGCACGCAACCGCCGCGGCGAGCGCGACGGGCAGATGCGGATCCGCTGCATGCGCGAAAGAGGATTGCCGTTCGTCATCGCGCGTGCGCGACGCGTCTTCCGTCGTGCGTCACGCGTCGAATCGAACCTTCCGCCATTTCGCTGCTTTGCTGCCGTGCGATTTGCGCAGCGCAATAAAAATCCCCGCACGCTTTCGCGTACGGGGATCGTCGGACATCGCAACGGCTGCCGACTTGCATTCGGCAACCGCTGCGCGGCATTACGCTGCCGCGTCCTTCAGCTTCTTCAGCGCACGTGCCTTCACGCGCACGCTGGCCGGCTTCGCCGGGAACCAACGCTCTTCGCCCGTGAACGGATCCTTGCCGAAGCGCTTCTTCTTCGCCGGCACGACTTGTGCCGTGATCTTCAGCAGACCCGGCAGCGTGAACTCGCCCGCGCCCTTCTTGTGGACCGAGCCCAGCACGACGTTCTCGAGTGCGACGAGCACTGCCTTGACAGCCTTCACTTCGACAGCTGCGCGCTCAGCGATGTGCGTTGCGAGCGATGCCTTCGTGAACTTGTCCTTCAGCGGCGTCGGAGCAGCCGGTGCCGCCTTCGCGACAACCTTCTTGGCCACTACTTTCTTCGCGGGCGCAGCCTTTTTGGCAGCCACTTTCTTGGTGACCGGTGCGGCAGCCTTCTTGGCCACCTTTTTTGCGGAAGTCGCCATGTTTCTCCTACCAGGTGTGGTCGTTGGATACACGAAGCGTGCAACGCGCGCGCTTCAACGCCGGATTCTACAAGCGCCTTGACGCTTCGTGCAGTACTTTTATGCGTTTTCGCGGGGTTTCCCGCAGGTTTTTTTGCATGCGACCGATTTCATCGACGCTCCAGCATCAAAAAACGCCTTCACGTAGGCACCCGAATGCGAATTACGTTCGATATTTGCGCACCTATACTGGGCTCGCTCAATGCCCGGATGCCTCCATGCGCGAAGCCAGATACGTCAAAGGACTCGACGGCCTGCGAGCCCTCGCCGTCATCCTCGTTTTCCTGTCCCACAAGGGCCACGTCCTTGCCGTCGACGTCGGCAAGCTTGGCGTGTGGACGTTTTTCCTCATCAGCGGATTCCTGATCGTCGGCGAGCTGCATCGCAACCGCCAGGCGGTCGAGTGCGGCACCATGACGCGCCGCCATGCGCTCGCGCTGTTCCTCGCGAAGCGCGCGCTGCGGATCTTTCCCGTCTATTACCTGTTGCTCGCCGCGCTCGCGATCGCGCACGCGCTGTTCTACCAGCGCGGCGTCAATCTCGGGCTCGCGTGGCACGCGGTGTTCCTGTCGAATTACTGGATCGGCGTCGTCAAGGATGGCTGGCCGGGCTCCACGTCGCACTTCTGGAGCCTCGCGGTTGAACAGCAGTTCTATCTGATCGCGCCGCTCGCGCTGCTCGCGGTGCCCGCCGCGCGACACGTCGCGCTCGGCATCGCGGCCGTCGTGCTGTGCGCGCTCGCGCATCTCGCGCTCTACCTGTCCGACGCGTCGCCGGTGCTGATCTACGCATTTTCCCCGTGGAATTTCGCGCTGATCGCGCTCGGCGGCGTCGGCGCGATGGCGCTCGCCGATCGCGGCACGGCCGTCGTGCGCCGCGTTCCACCCGGCTGGCTCGGCGCGGCAGGCGTCGTGTTCTTCCTCGCGCTGCCCGCCTGCACGGCGTTGCCCGACGCGATCGCGGCGCTCGCGGATCTCGGCCTGTCCGCGTCGCTCGGCGCGCTGCTGCTGTGGATCGTCAGCGAGCCCGAGCATCCGGTCGTGGCGCTGCTCGACTGGGCGCCGCTCGTCTATCTCGGCACGATCAGCTACGGCTTCTACCTGTTCCACAACCTGATTCCGACGCGTTTCGGCGTGCTGCCCACGCACGTTGCGCACGTGGCCGTACCGGAAATCGTCCGCGACACGCTGCCCGAAATGCTGCAGTTCGCGCTCGCCGTGCTGCTCGCGCACCTGTCCTGGCGCTATCTCGAAAAGCGGCTGCTCGATTTCAAGAAGCCGGTTACCGCGATGCTGGCCCGGCATTTCGTCGCGCGGCCGAGCACGTCGGCGCGTTGAACACCGCACGGATGCGGCAACGATCGAGCGGAAAAAACGCGATTCTGGCCACACGCGGAAGCTGACACCCGGCGAACGAGACGCGGCGTCGCGTCATCGACCGGCGCCGACAGAATCCGTGCGGTCACGACTGTCGATGCGCATCGCGCAACCGGACCGCCGATCCGGTCGATCGCCGCGGCACCGGTTTCAGACGTGGCGCCCATTCCAGTCAGAGCGCCCCGCTCCGCACGCGGCACCGCCCGCGAAGCCAACCCGTCACACTTCAAGCTCGCCGACAACGCGCCCCGCGATCACGCACCCGGCACCCGCAAACGCAAAAAAGCCCCGGCGCGCGAGCGGCCGGGGCCAACGGAACAACCACCACCTGAAACAACGGAGCGCGCGGCTGCTTAGGCGACAGCAGCCAGCGCGGGCAAACAGGTACGCAGATAGGCCTCGAATTCGCGGCTCACTTCCGGATGCTGGAGCGCGAGTTCAACGGTGGCCTTGAGATAGCCGATCTTGCTGCCGCAGTCGAAGCGCGTGCCGTAGTAGCGGTACGCAAGCACCTGCTCGTTCGCGAGCAGCGACTGGACCGCATCGGTCAGCTGCAGCTCGCCGCCGGCGCCCGGCTTGAGCTTGCGCAGGTGATCGAAGATCGTTGGCATGAACACGTAGCGGCCGACCACGCCGAGATTCGACGGCGCATCTTCCGGCGCCGGCTTCTCGATGATGCCCGACAGCTTGATGATGTCCTCTTCCCATTCGCGGCCTTCGACGACGCCGTACGAGCGGCTGTCCTCGCGCGGAATCGTCTCGACCCCGATCACCGAGCTGTGATAGTGGTCGAACACGTCGACCAGCTGCTTCAGCACCGGCTGTTCGCCATGCAGCAGGTCGTCGGCGAGGATCACCGCGAACGGCTCGCCGTGCACCAGCTTCTCCGCGCACAGCACCGCGTGGCCGAGACCGAGCGCTTCCGGCTGACGCACGTAGAAGCAGTTCACATGGCTCGGCTTGATGCCGCGCACGAGCTCGAGCAGCTTTTCCTTGCCGCGCGCCTCGAGCTCGGCCTCGATCTCGTAGGACTTGTCGAAGTGATCCTCGATCGCGCGCTTGCTGCGCCCGGTGACGAAGATCATCTCGGTGATACCTGCGTTGATCGCTTCCTCGACCGCGTACTGAATCAGCGGCTTGTCGACGACGGGCAACATTTCCTTCGGGCTCGCCTTCGTTGCCGGGAGGAACCGCGTGCCGAGACCGGCAACGGGGAACACGGCCTTGGTGACTTTCAACATGTTCGCATCCTGATTGCGTTGACTGCGCCGCGTCGACCAGCGACCCGGCGCGATTGTGTTCCGAACGGCATATCGAGAATCGACGGTACTGCCAATTCGACTCCGCTCATTTTCGATATGGACGATTGCCCAATGATTCCGGAAAAAAATATAATCCTTTCAACCCGGTCGATATTGCCGAGCCGAGTGCCGAAGCAGAAACAAATTACCGATTTTCCAGATACAAATTCTTACGATTCGAATTCCTCGATATAGGGCACGCCGCCCCGTTCGAGACCCGGGCGAATCGGTTCGTTCTTCAGCGCCTCGCGGTACGCCGACAGCACGGCCATGACCAGCAGTACTGCAGCGCTCGCGATCCAATGCATGTCCATCTTGCCGCTCCTTGCATCAATCAACTGGAGCTTCAAACTATCAGAAAAAAATCGGTAAATAATTGACCCGCCTCGCGGAAACGCTTTCTGAACGCGATAAAACCATGATGTGGAATTCCGATATTTCCCGACGAGATTTTTTTATTCATTGATCGAATTCTTGCGCATTACGATTGGATGAAACTTCCCGTCCATCCGTCGCAAGGAATCGAATCGCATGCAAGCTTTCAGCGGATCGTCTCTGACCGCGCCGCCCGCCGCCGATCACAAGGAACACGTGATCGACGCGATGCGCGGCTTCGCGGCGCTGCTCGTCGCCTATTTCCACTGCCGTCAGGTCGTCTGGGTCGGCATGCAGAGCTTCCATCACGCTTACGGCCATGCGCTGACCCCGGGCGCGATCGCCGGCTACCTGACCTTCCCGTTCGCGTGGGGCTCCGCCGGCGTGCCGATCTTCTTCGTGATCAGCGGCTACTGCATCCACCGCAACGCGGCGCTCAAGCTCGCGACCGATCCCGCGTACCGGCTCGACGCGCCGAACTTCTGGGTGCGCCGGTTCGCGCGCATCTACCCGGTGCTGCTCGCCGCGCTGCTGTTCACGCTCGCGCTCGACTCGGTCAGCCTGCAGATCGAGCCCGTCAGCCACAAGATCCGCGACGTCGGCCTCGTCGCGTTCCTCGTGAACCTGTTCTCGCTGCAGGGCGTCGCCGGCTACACGTACGGGTCGAACGGCGCGCTGTGGACGCTGTCGCTCGAAGTGCAGTTCTACGCGATCTACCCGCTGCTGTTCGCGATCCGCCGGCGCATCGGCATGCCGGCGGTCGTGGCCGCGATCGCGCTCGTCAACGTCGCGTCGGCGTGGCTGCTCGAACGGCACGACCTGCAGTTCTTCACGTCGTACTGGCTGTCCTGGACG
>NZ_JAAGPB010000150.1:0-17689 GCF_017104585.1 Burkholderia sp. Ac-20392 | reverse complement strand
ACCGGGTGCATCAGCACCGAGCCGGCGTGACCGAGCCGGTCCGCCGCGCGAATCGTGCAGCTCCAGCGCAATTCGTGTGCGTACAGCTTCGCGAACGTCTCTTCCACACATGCATGCCCGACGACGAACGGCGGAATGACGACCTGCGCACCTACCTGCCGCACCGCTTCGCCCAGCGCATGATCCTCGGCCAGGTGATGCGCGAAACGCGTGAGCCCGCCGATGCGTTCGAGCGTCGCGCGCGTGATCGCAATCGTCTGGCCAAAGCATGGCCGCGCGCGCCCGATGAAAAGCCCGGTAATGACGCCCGGCAGGAAATGGTAGTTCGTCATCGCAACGGCGACACCGGGCCAGAAGCCCGGCGATGCGATGCCGCGATACACGCTCGTCACGATGCCGACATCCGGCTGCTGCAGCGCGCCGACGACGGCGCGCAAATAATCGCGCTCGACCAGCACGTCGCTGTCGGCGAGACAGAGCACCGAATACTCCGCGTGTTCGAGCATGTTCACGAGATTGGCGATCTTGCGATTCGGCCCGTATAGCCGCGCATCGGCGACGACCTTGATGTTCGCGTCAGGGTAACGCGCGCGCAGCGCCTCGACGGCCGCGAGGGCCTTGTCGTTCGCATCGTGCACGCCGAACAGGTGCTGGACCGGCCCCGGATAATTCTGCACGAAGAAGCTTTCGAGATGCTGTACGAGTTGCCACTCGTCGCCATGCAGCGGCTTCGCGACGGTAACGCCCGGATAATCGCGCGGCTCGGCCGCCGCCCGGGAAAAGAACCGGCCGACCAGCACGCTGGCCGTGAGCGTGTATGCAATGCCCAGTAACACGCCCAGCCCGCAGACGATCGACATTGCCCCGGCCAGCGCGCGCAGCACATGCAGCAAAACCATGCTTCTCCCCAGTGGTGACCCGTACGACCACGACACCCGGGAGCCGCCGCGCGCACGCGGATTCACCCGTACGCGCCGCCGTATCGATTCCCGTGGAGCCGGATGTGAAGGACGACCAAGCGACGATACGCGCATTCAGATGACACAACTACCGTGCGGCAATCGATTCCTGTCACGCGCACGTAGCCGCATGCAACCGCGGCCCGGAACGCGACGTCGGCAAGCTTGCGGGCCGAAAGGATTGCAGTGGCGACCGCGATGACGACCCAGATACGAAACGTCATCGTGGTGAAAAATGTTTCGGGTACGCGCCAGGCAAGCAACGACACCAGCACGAAACACTGAATGAACATGCCCGCCAGCGCGGCGATCTGCAGGTAGGCGCGCCATCGCTCGCTCGTCGAAGGTGCCATGGTGAAAGAGTCTCCCGTGCGGACGACCGATACGGATCCGAAAGATTCGAAAGGTCGCGTGGGTCAGGATCAGGAACAGCGAAAGTCCGGCGGAGAACGATTGTGGCGACGCCTGCTTAACGTTTCGTTAAGAAAGCGACCGTAGAATCCACCCGACCGATATCGTCCCCGTCGTCCGCAGGAGTCTTCATGTCCACGCCCGCCCGATATGACACCGTTGCGCGCTGGCTGCACTGGCTGATCGTCGCGCTGATCGTCGCGCAATATGCGATCGGCTGGACGATGCCCGACGTGCATCGCGATACGCAGCCCATCGGCCTGATCGCCGCGCACCTCCTCGTGGGCACCGCGCTGCTCGCGGCGATGGCGTGCCGCGTGCTGTGGCGCGTAACGCATCGTCCGCCCGCGAGTGACCTGCCGCCCGCGATGCGCGCGCTGTCGGGTGCAACGCATTTGGCGCTCTACGTGCTGCTGATCGCAGTCCCCCTGCTCGGCTGGATCAACGCGTCGTCGCGCGCATGGAGCGTAACGCTGTTCGGGATCGTGCCGTTGCCCGCGCTGTCGGCGGCTGGCTCCGGATTCGGTCACGCGATGGGCGATGTGCACGGCATCCTCGCCTGGGCACTGTTCGTCGGCATTGGCCTGCACGTCGCAGCCGCGCTGGCGCACCGCTTCGTGCTGCGCGATCAGGTCGTGCAGCGCATGATGCCCTGGTGATCGCGACGCGGGCGGCAGGGCACGCGATCGCACGCAGGCATCCGCTTTCCGCCGAGGCCGATACCGCCGTCGTTCCGGTTCAGCGCGCGATCAGCCTGCCGACCCATCGTGCGCGGCTGGCGAGATGATCGCGCCGCCGCGCGAAGCGACGCGCGATGACGGGCATCGCAGCCGGCGCCCTTCTGCCGCGTCGAGCGTCACGAAGGGCTGCCGGACTGCCGTGCCGCGAACACGACGGCCTGAAGTCGCACAGGACCATATCGACACCTAGTTGCTGGTCTGCGCCGGCATACCGGAGGCCGGTGCGTGCGCGGCGGCCGCCGCCATCCGGGCCCGGTCCTGCTCGGCAAGCATCGCTTCCGCCGCCTGGATGTCCGCCGGATATTCGCCTTCGTCTCCCTTTGCCGGGTCGTACCCGGCTGCTTCCAGGCGGACCAATTCGTCGCGAACCTGTGCGCGCGTCAGCGGCGCAGCCGATTGCGCGAAGGCCGACTGACCGACGATCGCACCGATCATCATCAGTACTGCGATATATGTTTTCATCATGAACTCCTTCAATGTTCCGTAACGATCAACCTTGTTGAATGCCCTGGATGCCTGACCTGCAAATGCAGGCGGCTGCGTCAGCTTCCGAAATAGATCGTGCAGAAGCTCGCAGGGCCGACGCATGCGGCCGAACCCTGGCGCGGCGACATCGTCGCCGGCTTGCCCGCTTCGGATGACGCGGCCGGATTGCTGCCGACCGCCGTGCTGGCCTGATGCTCCGGCATCTGTTCGGCCTGCCGCTGGAACAGCGGGCTCACGTCCGGATACGACGTATCGGTCACGAAGCGCAGCCCGTTGTTTTCGGCGTCGATCAGTTCCTGCCTGACCTGCGCGCGCGTCAGTTCCTGGGCCGACGCTTGCGTCGCGATACCCGCGAGAGAAATCGCCGCCACCGCGGCGGCCACCAGCCAATGCGTGTTCATGTTCCACTCCTTGAGAAGTCATCGAGACGACGTGCTACACCCGTATGACGACGGAGCGCGTGCGTTTATTCCCGCGCGTCGCACAGCGCGAATCACGCGGCTTCTCCGGCGCCGGGAGCGCCTGGCACGGACGTTCATGAAACTGTCATTCTTTCGTCAGCCGGCGTAACCTGACGTAACGCAGCGCCCGCCGCGCTTCGGGCAGACTGATGTCACCCCTTACGGATCGCCCTTCGATCGATCATGTCCGTCGCTTACGACTATGCAGCCGGCCTGCTGCGCACGCTGTACGACCGCCATATCGACGGCGGCGCGGTGCTCGATACAGCCGTGTTTCCCGACGCCGAGCGTTTCGTCCGTGCGTGGACCGACATCCAGGCCGAGGCATTCGCCGTGGCGCGCGACATGCCGCGCATCCCGCGTTTTCACGAGATCATGCGCGAGCAGTACGACATCTCGGCCAACGACGCACGCGACTGGCGGATGTTCATCATGCAGGCGTACGGCCAGCCGTTTCCGCGCAACCTGTCACGCTGCCCGACCGTTGCATCGATCGTCGCGGCATCGCCGGACGTGCTGTCCGCATCGCTGTCGTTCCTCGCGCCCGGCAAGCACATTCCACCGCATCGCGGGCCGTTTCGCGGCATCCTGCGCGGCTATCTCGTGCTGTCGATGCCGAAGCGCGCGGACGGCACGCCGGCCGCCGTACTGAAGGTCGACGGCCGCGAATACCGGCTCGAGGAAGGACGTTTCCTGCTGTGGGACGACACGTTCATGCACGAGGTGTGGAACGACAGCGACGCCGTGCGGATCGTGCTGCTGCTCGATATCCGCCGGCGCGGGATGCCGCGCCTGCTCACGTGGCTGTCGAATGCGGTGATCGGCGTCGTGCGGCTCGGGATCCGGATGCGCGGGCGATCGATTCCGGTTTAACGCGCGTGGCCGGCATGCGCCGGGTGACCCATCGTTGCGCGAATGCCCGCCCTTGTGTCGGGAAGGCGCTCAACGCACTCAGGATGCGGACGCAATCATCAGGACACCTTGCCGGATTCGTCGTCCAGCGCGTAGATGCCGCGTCTGGCGACACACCGGAAAGGCGGGTCGATCGCCCGCACATTCGTCAGTTCCCAGCACACGTATCCGGCACACCATTGCTTGCCTTGCGCGCGGGCTTCATCAGGCGTCCAGTCGTGTACGCCCACGACGTCAACCCACGCGAGCGCGATGCCGTCAGGGTCCTCCTGCCCGTCCTGTCGCAGGAAGATCGTGTTCTGCACCAGCACGAGATCACGCAACGGGATGGCCGGCGGCGCCCACGACCGGATTTCGACCTGCTTCCGGCCCGCGACGATATCGTCGACGGCGGGTTTGACGATCGACAGCGCGGATCGCGGCATGGCAAGTATTTCCTTCATCGGCAAGTGGAGAGCGGGCGACCGTCGATCGGCGCGGCGCGCCGAATGCGGCATGCGATGACGGTTCGGGCAGGATTGTTGCCGATTCGCCAGAACGTGTCGACCGGGCCGGATCGGACCCGCCGGCGCACCGCGACTACGCGATGCCGGCGTTCCGCCCCTGACGAATCGCCTAAACTACAGACCGTCCCCTCCGCGCGGCTCCTGCCAGCCACCGCCATGGCGCACCTCTTCTTCGCCGCCTCGATCCAGCGGCATATCGAAACGCCCGAGCGCGACATCGACGCCCACTCGGTCGGCGAAGCATTCGACACCGTTTTCAGCGAGCAGCCGCGGCTGCGCGGCTACATCCTCGACGACCAGGGTGCGCTGCGCAAACACCTGTCGGTATTCATCGACGGCCATCCGATACGCGACCGGCAACATCTGTCCGACGTGCTCTGCGACGCCAGCCGGGTCTATGTCGTGCAGGCGCTGACGGGCGGATAAGGGGACGTATGCACAAGCACCGACCGCGCACCCAAGCGTCAGGTCGGGCCAACAGGAGACATCGCACATGAACGATCGACTGCTCGTCGCCACCCGCAAGGGCCTGTTCGTCCTGCAGACCGACCGCCACGGCGGCTGGACGCTCGGTGAGCCGCACTTCGCCGGCGAGCCGGTCAGCATGGCGCTCGCCGACCCGCGCGACGGCACGCTGTATGCCGCGCTGAACCTCGGCCATTTCGGCGTCAAGCTGCACCGCCAGCGCGCCGGCGCCGCCGACTGGGAAGAATGCGCGGTGCCCGTCTATCCGCCGCAACCCGCCGACGCCCTACCCGCCAGCGCCGGCATGAATGCCGGCACCGCCGACGCCGACGACGCGCCCCCCGGCCCGCCGCAGCCGCCGTGGACGCTCCAGCAGATCTGGTCGCTCGAAGCAGGCGGCGCCGACGAGCCGGGCGTGCTGTGGGCCGGCACGATTCCCGGCGGGCTGTTCCGCTCCGACGACGGCGGCAGTTCGTGGGGGCTCAACCGGGCATTGTGGGATCGCCCGGAGCGCGCCGAATGGGGCGGCGGCGGATACGATGCGCCGGGCATCCATTCGGTGATGGTCGATCCGCGCGACAGCCGGCACGTGACGGTCGGCATCTCGTGCGGCGGCGTCTGGCAGACCGCTGACGGCGGCACGACGTGGCGTGTGACTGCCGACGGCATGGAAGCCGACTACATGCCGCCCGAGCGGCGCGGCGAACCGAACATGCAGGACCCGCACCGCGTCGTGCAGTGCGCGGCCAACCCGGACGTGCTGTGGACGCAGCATCACTGCGCGATCTTCCGCTCGACCGACGGCGCCGAACACTGGCGGCGGATCGAGGCGCAACCTTCGAGCTTCGGCTTCGCGGTGGCCGTGCACCCGCACGAACCGGACACCGCGTGGTTCGTGCCGGCCGTGAAGGACGCGTGCCGGATTCCGGTGAACGGACGATTCGTCGTCACGCGCACGCGCGACGGCGGGCGCAGTTTCGAGCAATTCACGAACGGGTTGCCGAGTGCGCCGGCGTACGATCTCGTGTATCGGCACGGGCTGGCGATCGATGACACCGGCACGCGCCTCGCGATGGCGTCGACGACCGGCGGGTTATGGACGTCCGACGATGGCGGGGAAAACTGGCAGTTGGTGTCTGCGCATTTGCCGCCGGTTTATTGCGTCACGTTCGGGTGAAGGTTGATGAGCGGGCCGGTTCGCATCCCGTCTGCACAGCCCGCTTCGCCATTCAACGCTCTCCGTCCATCCGCGCCACCGCCACCCGCGTCTGCGCAATCTCCGCCTCGATCCAGTCGAGAAACGACCTGACCTGCGGCTCGCGCTCCCGCCCGGGCCGGCACAGCGCGACGAAACGCGCGCCCTCGATCCGCACCGACGGCTCGATCGGCGTCAACGCCCCGTGCGCGACATGCTCGGCCGCCAGCACCGAGCTGAGCAGCGCGATGCCCTGCCCGTGCAGCACCGCCTGCAGCGCGTAATGCTCGTCGTCGTAATGACGAAACACCGCGCGCTCGAGCCACGCTTCGCGGCCGGCCGCGCGACACCACGACGCCCAGTCGACCGACACCGGCAGCGGCGTATCCCACACGGTCTCGATCAGGTCGAGCGGCGCATCCGTGCGATGCGCATCGAACCCGGCGGCCGCATACGCGCCGAAATACTCGTCGATCAGCGCAATCTCGTGCAGCGCCGGAAACGTGCGCGACGTCGCGCGAATCGCGAGATCGATCCGCGCATCGCGTTCAAGATCCGCGAGCGTATTGCCGGTTTCGACCTTGATGTGCAGTTGCGGATCGATGCGGCGAAACCGGCCGAGACGCGGAATCAGCCACATCGCGGCAAACGCGGGCGTGGTGGTCAGCACGAGCGTGCGCTCGCTGGTCGTTTCGGGCCGCACCGCGTCGAGCCCGCGGCTCAATGCGAGCAGTGCATCGTGACTCGCGCGAAACAGGCGTTCGCCTTCTTCCGTGAGCCGCACGCCGCTCGCACCACGCTCGAACAGCAGCACACCGAGCCGGCTTTCGAGCGACTTGATCTGGTGCGACACGGCGGCCGGCGTCACGGACAGTTCGTCCGCGGCAGCCTTGAACGCGCCAAGCCGTGCCGACGACTCGAATACACGCAATGCAGTCAGGGGAATTTTCGAGAACACGGGGCCTCGCGGGCCGGATCGGGCCGGGTTGAATTCAATTGAATCGGGGTGAGATTAGGTGAATTGAAGCGGGCATGCAACGCGGATAGCCTTGCGGGACGTCGCGGCACGGTGCCGCGGCGCATGGCGTCGAACCGGAGAAACAACGTGCAAGGCCTACCGCGCAGGATCACGCAGGCGGTGCTCTACGAAGCGATCGCGATTTCCTGCATCTCGCCCGCGATCGCGGCGATCTTCCAGCAGGACCTCGTCTATTCGGGCGCGCTGTCGGCGACGATGTCGGCGATCGCGCTGCTGTGGAACATGATCTTCAACGCGCTGTTCGAGCGCTGGGAAGCATCGCGCCGCCAGCCGACACGCACGCTCGGGCGGCGGATCCTGCACGCGACCGGCTTCGAAGGCGGGCTGATCTTCATCCTGGTGCCCGTCGTGGCGTGGTGGCTCGACATCTCGTGGCTCGACGCGTTCGTCGTCGACATCGGGCTGTTCGCGTTCTTCTTCTGCTACGCGTTCGTATTCCAGTGGGCGTTCGATCGCGTGTTCGACGTGCCGGCAGCGACGAAGGAGCAATGAGCCGAGCGCATCACCCGGTGAAATCGGATAGCCGGGAATGACATCAATCGATGCGTTTATTTCGATTTCAAAACCAATTAAAAATTTATTATTTCTACGCCAAACTTTCATAACCCATTACCTTCACAAAGTTAAAATCAACCATAGGGTTTACGTTACATTGCAGCCTCGCAAATTCGACTGCTAATGTAGGTTGACGATTAACACAAGATAATCACCTGCACCCACCCCATATAATCAGCGCAACCGCACGCGCCGACTCAATCGCTAAATCCGCTCTCGAAGCTTCGAGAGCGATTTGCGATGTTCGCAGTTCAATTCCTCAACAAGGAAATCATCATGAACGAAAATCAGGAAAAGCAGGATCTCCCGCTGATCGAATGGATGCAGGAAGACCAGCATGAAGATTGGGTCGAGATGATGAAAGACAGCGCAGTCATTCCATTCGCAACCGCTCTGTGGGCATAAGCGGTCAGCCTCGGATGATGGCGGATCGCAATGATCCGCCATTTTTTGATCCAGAACCTGGATATCCCGGAGAGTGTGATGGAAAAAAGTGTCGAAAATTTCTTTTCGTGCGTCCGCGGACATCCAGCCATGATGCAGAGAAACGCGCCCGGCGCCAATATCCTGGTCGGCTCGGACAAAAGCCAGAAAGATACCGCGCAATCAATCATTCGGCATTGCCCGGAAAAACTGGAATATTCATTCACCTACGTCGAGCTCGACACGGAAAATCACGAGCAGGTCATCCGGGAAATCGACCGATGTGACATGTTCATCTTCATGTACGACTCGTCGATACGTTCCGACATCAATCCGCATGGGCCGTCATTCATCCCGCCCCTCAAGCCGAAAATGGCCGAGCACTGGAAGAAATCGGTATTACTCCGCGAGTACGGTGAATTCTTCAAAGAGGCCTTTTCCGAGAGCATCGACGACATTGCCGCGCGCAACGAACGCATCATTGCGGCAGCGCAACGCGCTCGACGCGTGCAATTTCACGATGGCTTGGGCGGCTCGCTGCACGGAACGCTCGATCAGACCTGGAAAAGCCTGGATGGCCGCAACCACTATGACCTGATGCCAGGCGAAGTGGCGACCCGGGTGCCCGACCTGACCGGCAACGTCGTATTCGGCGGCACCTTCTTGAGCACGGTGCCCTTTGCCATCAAGTACGGTGTCATCGACCCGATATTGCACATCGGGATCGAACGGGGCCGGGTAGTCAGCGTCGAATCGGCCAACCGACAGCTCGAGGACGACATCAAGTTATATCTGGATAAATGCGCGGGAAACCGGATCGTCGAAGAGTTCGGGATTGGTACGAACCTGAACGTCCGGCTGCACGGACGCAATGCGAGTTTCGAAGAACGCCATCCCGGGCTGCACCTCGGCCTCGGCGGCGGTGAACGTGGCAGCCATCATCTGGACCTGGTGTTTTCGTCCGGAACGATTCGGTTCGACGACACCGTCATCTTCGACGGCGCATTCCACGTATAGCGCGCGCCTTCGACGGCACGGCCGGCATCGAAGCACCGACAAGGTGCCGGCCTCGCGATTTCCACCCTCTGCATCCTGCCCGCGCAGGTTCACGTTACGCCTGCCCCGCAAGGTGGCCGCGCACACCAGAGCCGAATCGTCATGGTCGACCTCGAACAGCAACTGCATGTCGCGCAGACGCAATACGCAGGCGCTTCGCATGATCCCGCGCTTCTGCATCGCATCTGCGAATTGCTGACTGCGCTCAGGCGCGAGGAGGACATGCTTCCCTGGGCCGACCGCGCGCTGGCGCTCGATCCGCACGACGCCGTTTTCATGGCACGACGTGCCGATGCGCTCTACCTGCTGGGCCGGTATGTCGAAGCCGCCGATACATGGAAACGCGATCCGTCGCGGCATAAGCGCCCCGAACTCTACCGCTTGCGACTGGGCATGAGCCTGATGATGGCCGGCGATCTCGCGCAGGCCATCCAGTTGCTCGACGAAGCCTTTCGAATGGCCGAATCCGGCCATGCCGAGATGACCGCATCGATCGGATTCGCGATGGGCGAGGCAATGCTCAAGGCCGGCGACCTGCGCGGCTTCGCCTATTGGCGAATGCGCAATGACGTTCCCCGCCTGTCCGCCAACTACCGCCCGATCGACATCCCGACCTGGGACGGTGAATCGGATGTACGCGGCAAGCGTGTCCTGATCACGCATGAACACGGATTCGGCGACAACTTTCTCCTGGCCGCCTGCGTGCCCGATTGGCTGGCTGCAGGCGCGCACGTCATGCTCACCTGCCATCCGCAGAACCATGCGCTGATGCAGGCGTCACTGCCGCATTGCGAGGTCGTCGCCGCACCCAATCCGCTGCGGTTTCATGCGCCATTGCCCCGTGAACTGCAATCATTGGCCGACGGGTTCGCGCCGGACCTGCATGCATCACTGCTCCATTTGCCCATGCTGAAAGCCCGGCAAACGCGCGTGCCGGACCCATGGTTCGCGCCCTATATCCAGGTGCCGCCGCAGAAGCAGCGGATCGCTGCCGAATGGGCCGCGCAACTACGCGACAAGCATCCGGGGAAGCAGCTGATCGGACTGTTTTGGGATTGCGTTCAACGACACTGGCCCGAAAAAGGCGCCATCGTCAGATGCTGGGCCAGCCGCCGCAGCCTGCCGCTCGATGCGATCAACGAGATCGTGGAGCACCCTGCCATGGCGGAATGCCTGCATTTCGTGAATCTGCATCATCCCGCTGCCGCGGCGCTCGCAGGCACGCCGGCCGGCAATGTCAGTCACTACCAGCCTGTGATCCGGGATTTTGGCGACACGGCGGCATGCATGGCTCAACTGGACGCCGTGGTCGCGGTCGATTCAGGCGTCGCCAATCTGGCGGCCATGATGGGCATGCGGACCTGTGTACCGACCCACACCTGTGGCGATTGGCGTTGGGGGGTCGAGGGAAGCACGAGCCCGTGGATCAGGCAGGCGACCGCTTTGCGGCAAACCCGGGAAGGTGACTGGAGCGATGTGGTTCGAAGCATCCAGGCGTGGCTCATGCATGCCGTTGCCTGACTCGAACCGTTCCGTCCGAACAGGCCGAGCAAACACGCCGACGCCCCCTGCATCCCGGGATCTTCCCGAGACGGAGGGGGCGCCAGTCCGTCAAGTCGCGTGCAGACCCGACGATCACTCAATCACGTCGTTCAATGTACGCCGAGATAAGCCTTCACCGCCGGCAGGCCCGGCTTGCCGTCAAGCGTCGTCACGCCCGCGAGCCACTTGTCGAGCGCCTGCGGGTTCGCCTTCAGCCACTCGGCCGCCGCCTTGTTCGGATCTTCCTTGTTCATGATCGGCATCATCACGTGGTTCTCGATCGACGTCGTGAACTGCAGGTTCGACACGAACTTCGCGACGTTCGGGCAGCGCTGCGAGTAGTCGGGCGGCGTCGCCGTCAGCACCTTCGCTTCGCCGTAGTTCGGGCCGAACACGTCGTCGCCGCCGGTCAGGTAGTCAATCTTCATCTGCACGTTCATCGGATGCGGTTCCCAGCCCAGGAACACGATCCACTGCTTGTCGCGGATCGCGCGATTCACCTCGACCAGCATCCCGGCCTCGCTCGACTCGACCATCTTGAACTTGCCGAGGCCGAACTGGTTGCCGTCGATCATCTTCTTGATCAGCAGGTTGCCGTCGTTGCCCGGTTCGATCCCGTAGATCTTGCCGTTCAGCTTGTCCGCGTACTTTTGAATATCCGCGAACGACTTCAGGCCGCCCTGGTACACGTAGTCGGGCACCGCGAGCGTGTATTTCGCACCGGTCAGGTTCGGCGTCGACAGCACCTTGATCTGGCCGGCCTTCGTGAACGGCTGGATGATCGGGTCCATCGTCGGCGACCAGTAGCCGAGGAACACGTCGATCTGCTTGCTCTTGATGCCGGCGAACGTGATCGGCACCGAGGCGATCGTCTTCGTCGGGCTGTAGCCGAGCCCCTGCAGCATCGTCGACGCGAGGCCCGTGGTCGCCGCGATGTCGGACCAGCCGACGTCCGCGAAGCGCACGTTCTTGCACACGGGCGGGTCGGCCGCATACACGGCCGACATCGGCGCGGTTATCCCGATCCCGCACACCGCTGCGATCAATAGGCGCTTCATCTTGCTTCTCCTCAAAGTGATGTCGTTTGCTTGAATGCGGGATCGTTTATTGAAGCCGCGCGCCGCGATCCCGGCGGCGTCGCGGACCATAGGTTCGGTCAGCGCCCCGGCAACCGGCGCTCGTAGCTCGGCGCGTGGCCGAACTGCGCACGGTAGGCCTTGCTGAAATGGCAGGGCGAATGAAAACCGCAGACCGTCGTCACGCGTGCGATCGACGCGTCGGTCGTGCGCAGCAGGTCACGCGCGCGCTTCAGGCGCAGCGTCAGGTAATAGTGGGTCGGCGACACGTTCAGGTACACCTTGAACATGCGCTGCAGATGCCGCTGCGACAGCCGCACGAGCCGCGCGAGCTCCTCGAGCGACAGCGGCTCCTCGATGTTCGCCTCCATCAGCCGCACGACCTCGATCAGCTCCGCGCGCGAGAAGCCGACGCGTGCATCGACCGGAATCGGCTGCGTATCGGTCGAGCTGCGGATGCGCTCGAGGATGAACTGCTCGGACACCTGCGCGGCCAGCTGCTGGCCGAACCGCATCCCGACGAGGTTCAGCATCAGGTCGAGCGGCGCGGTGCCGCCGGTGCAGGTCAGCCGGTCGCGGTCGACGACGAACAGCTCGTCGGCGAAACCGACCTGCGGAAATTCGGAATGCAGCGCGGACAGGTTCTCCCAGTGCACGGTGCAGCGATAGCCGTCGAGCAGCCCGCTCGACATCAGCGCATACGCGCCCGTGCAGATGCCGCCGAGCGGCAGACCACGTTCGGCGAGCGACGCAAGCGTATCGCGTGCGCCCTCGTCGACCACGTCGCGGATGCGGATGCCGCCGCATACGATCATCACGTCGGGCAGGTTCGTGTAGTCGAGCGCCTGCGTAGGCCGTACCGCGATGCCGTTGCTGGCGTGCACCGGACTGCCGTCGAGCGAGTAGATCGACCACTGGTAGTGGTCGGCGCGACCGACGTAGTTCGCCATCCGAAGCACTTCGACCGCGCTCGAAAACGCAATCATCGAGAAGTTCGGCAGCGTCAGGAAGCCGAAATGGGCGAGGGACGAAACCGGTGAAACGCAGGCGGCGGGCGCGACAGCGACGGCGGACGTCACATCGGTCTCCTGGCGAGGAGGTTGCAGGGGGCCAGCCCCGCGGCGCTAGCCGCGGAAGCCGTTATTCATTCTGGGTGAGCGGCCGGGGGTTCCGGCCGCCGGAGGTCAGGCCTGTGCGGGTGCGGCCTTCATGCGAAACAGCTGCTTGAGGCCCGAGAACAGCGGCGCCTTCACGGTGCCCGGCGCACGGCCGAAGCTTTCGGTGATGCGGTCGAGAATGATCGCGAGCAGCACGACCGACAAGCCGCTTTCGAAACCGAGGCCGATGTCGAGGCGCTGGATACTGGCGAGCACGTCGTTGCCGAGGCCGCCCGCGCCGACCATCGACGCAATGATCACCATCGACAGCGCCATCATGATCGTCTGGTTCACGCCCTGCATGATCGACGGCAGCGCATTCGGGAACTGCACCTTGTACAGCAGCTGCCACGGCGTGCAGCCGAAGGCCTGGCCGGCTTCGACGATCTCGCGGTTCACGTGGCGGATACCGAGGCTCGTCAGGCGCACCGCAGGCGGCATCGCGAAGATCACCGTCGACAGGATCCCCGGCACGCGGCCGAGACCGAACAGCATCGCAGCCGGAATCAGGTAGACGAACGCGGGCATCGTCTGCATCAGGTCGAGGATCGGGCGCACGATCGCGGCGACCCACTTGCTCTTCGCGGCCCAGATGCCGAGCGGGATGCCGAGCACGAGGCTGATGATCGTCGACGACAGCGTGAGGCCGAGCGTGATGACCGTCTGGTCCCAGAAGCCCGTCGCGAAGATCAGCAGCAGCGACGCGGTGGTGAACAGCGCGAAACGCCAGCCCACCCGCCACAGCCCGACGCCGATGAAGATGGCCATCATCATCCACATCGGGATCGCCTGCAGGCCGTGCTCGACGAATGCCGCGAGCCCCTCGATCGCCTGGCCGATCGTGTCGAACGTCTTGGCGTCGTGGTCGAGCAGGTAGTGAACGGACTGGTCGACCCAGGTACCGAGCGGAATCATTTCAGACATGGGAACCTCGCGAACGCGTGATGGCCTTCAGGATGAGCGCACGATCGACCGAGCCGCAGTAGCAGCCGTCGTCGTCGACGACCGGCAGTGCATTCGGGCTCGCGACCACACGCGCGACGACATGTTCGAGCGACGCATCGCGGCGGATGGATTCGATCGGGCTCACGGACGGCGTCGCCTGACCGATCGCATCGCGCGTGACGAAGCCGCGGATCTTGCGTTGCGCATCGAGCACGAATGCATAGTCGGCACTGCCGTTCAGCGTCGCCGCGACGTTCGCGGCATCGCACTTCGATACGATCGGCACGGCGCCCGTCTGCATCAGGTCGCCAGCCGTCAGGTAGCGGCTGGTGTCGATGCCGTCGAAGAACGCGC
The DNA here is from genome assembly GCF_017104585.1 of Burkholderia sp. Ac-20392. Taxonomy (NCBI): domain Bacteria; kingdom Pseudomonadati; phylum Pseudomonadota; class Betaproteobacteria; order Burkholderiales; family Burkholderiaceae; genus Burkholderia; species Burkholderia sp. Ac-20392. The sequence continues at coordinate 3,407 of NZ_JAAGPB010000150.1, read as the reverse complement.
GCACGTAATCGTCGGCCGGGTTCGCGATGATGTCCTGCGGCGTACCGACCTGCACGAGCCGGCCGCCTTCCATGATCGCGATGCGGTTGCCGATGCGCAGCGCCTCTTCCAGATCGTGCGACACGAACATGATCGTGCGGCGCTGCTCCTTCTGCAGTTGCAGCAGCACATCCTGCATTTCGCGACGCTTGAGCGGATCGAGTGCGGAGAACGCCTCGTCCATGATCATCAGCGACGGGTTCACGGCCAGCGCGCGGGCGAGGCCGACGCGCTGCTGCATCCCGCCCGACAGCTCGGACGGCAGCTTCTGCGAGAACGGTGCGAGACCGACCTGCTCGAGCACTTCCATCGCGCGGCGCTCGCGTTCCTTCTTGCTGACACCCGCGACTTCGAGGCCGAATGCGGCGTTCGACACCACGGAGCGATGCGGCATCAGCGCGAACGACTGGAACACCATGCTCATGTCCTTGCGGCGCAGCGCGGTCAGCGCCGAGCGGCGCGCCGACGCGACGTCGAGCCCGTCGATCATCACCTTGCCGGCGCTTGGATCGACCAGCCGGTTCACGAGGCGGATCAGCGTCGACTTGCCGGAGCCGGACAGGCCCATCAGCACGAAAATTTCGCCTTCCTGCACATCGAAGGAGACGTTGTGCACGCCGACGACCTGACCGGTGCGCTTGAGCACATCGTCTTTCGTCGCGCCGGCGGCGAGCATGTCGAGCGCCTGCTGCGGGTTGCTTCCAAACACCTTGCACAGACCTTCGACCACGACCTTGGGGGCATCCATCGAAACCTTCTCCTCGTGTAGCGGGGACTCGCGCTTGTCATAGCGTGCCTACATAGTTGCCAGAAAAAACCCCGACCTGCCGACGAATTACGACAAACGCTTGCGCAAATACGACACGGCCTCCAGCCCCGCCGGGCGGGCCGCGGCACGCGGCGGCACCCGATTGCGGCGGCGCAATACGCGCACGGCCAACAACGGCGGCCATCGCGCGCCGGACTTGTGCGCAGCAGCGCAGCGCATTTCGCGCCGCGCTTTGCGCCAATTCGCATCGGGCACGCGTCGCTTTACGACAATTTCACGTCCGATCACGCGTCGCTCTGCTCAGACGAAAGCGCAGCGCATCCACCAGTAAAAAGCATGACCGTGCAAAAAGCCGCGCGGCGACACCGGACGGTGCACGCCGCGATACCGCGCCAACCCGGAAAATCCGCGACAGCCGCTGTGATACATTCCCCGCCAACAGGCTGATCGCGACGCAGGCCGCCATGGCGGCCACCGTGGTCAGCAGCGCATGCCGGTTCGCCTGCCGGCCATGCCGATACCGCCTCGATCGGCAAACATCCGATCGCAGGCCGATAACGATACGAGAGAGGGAGCAAGGCGAGATGAACTGGGCTTTTACCGCAATCGGCTTCATCGTGGGCGGGATTGCCGCATTGATCGGGGATTTCTCCGCCATCACCGGCGCAGTGCTCGGCGCCGCGATCGGGTTCTGCCTCGACAACACGCTGCAACAGCGCAAGCGCAAAGCCAAGGGCGCAACACCGGACACGGTCGCGATGCAGGCGCCGCCCGCCCAGCCGCCGGTTCCGCTGGCCGAGCGCGTCGCGCGCCTCGAAGCGACCGTCGAGACGCTGACGCGCGAAGTAGCGTCGTTGCGCGGCCAGCTGGCCGGCGCGAAGGCCGGCTCGGCCACGACGGACGCGACCGTGCACGCGCCCACCGTCACTGCCTCTGGCACCCCATCCGCACCCGTCCCGCCTTCGACCGCCCTGCCGCCGCGCGCGCCTGCCCAGCCGGCCGCTGCACGCGCAGACGCACCGGCGTCCGCCTCGGCACCGGCTCCCGCATCTGTTCACGCCGCCACGCCGGCACCGACACCGGCCGCCACGATCCGCGCGAGCGAAACGCCTGCCGCGCCGGCGCCCGCACCGTCGGTTCCGCCCGCGCCGCCCAAACCGCGCGAACCCGACCTCGTCGAGCGCGCATTCCGCGCCGCACGCGACTGGCTGCTCGGCGGCAACACGGTCGTGCGCGTCGGGATCATCGTGCTGTTCTTCGGTGTCGCGTTCCTGCTCAAGTACGCAGCCGACAACAACATGCTGCCGATCGAATTCCGCCTCGCAGGCACCGCGCTCGCCGCGGCCGCGCTGCTCGCGATCGGCTGGCGCGTGCGTGCGCGCCGCGCGGCGTACGGGCTCATACTGCAGGGCGGCGGTGTCGGCATCCTGTACCTGACGATCTTCGCCGCGACCAAGCTTTACGCGCTGCTGCCCGTCGGCGCCGCGTTCCCGCTGATGGTCGCGGTATGCGCGCTGAGCGCATTCCTCGCGGTGCGGCAGAACGCACTGCCGCTCGCGTTCATGGGCACCGCCGGCGGCTTTCTCGCACCGGTGCTGCTGTCGACCGGCCAGGGCAACCATGTCGCGCTGTTCAGCTACTACGCGCTGCTGAACGCGGGCATCTTCGCGATCGCCTGGTTCAAGGCCTGGCGTCCGCTGAACCTGCTCGGCTTCGTGTTCACGTTCACGATCGGCTCGGCGTGGGGCGTGACGGCCTACCGCCCCGCGCTGTTCGCGAGCACCGAGCCGTTCCTCATCCTGTTCTTCCTGATGTATGTCGGCATCGCGCTGCTGTATGCGGTGAAGCGCGAGCTCGCGCTGCGGCACTACGTGGACGGCACGCTCGTGTTCGGCACGCCGATCGTCGCGACCGCACTGCAGGCGTCGCTCGTGAAGGACATGCCGTTCGGGCTCGCGTGGAGCGCCGTCGCGCTGTCGGCGTTCTACGTCGTGGTCACCGCGTGGCTCGCGCGGCGCCGCGACCGCCTCGCGCTGCTGTTCGAATCCACGCTCGCGCTCGCGGTGATCTTCGCGACGCTGGCCGTGCCGCTCGCGTTCTCCGGCCCGACGACCAGCGCCGCGTGGGCGATCGAAGGCGCGGCCGTCGTCTGGCTCGGCGTGCGCGAGAAGCGCATGCTGCGGTTCGGCTTCGGCCTGCTGATGCAGGTCGCCGCCGCCGGTGCATTCTTCACGAGCCTGCTCGGGCCGGCCGACGCCACCGCGCTGCCGGTGCTCAACAGCCCGTATATCGCGATGCTGCTGATCGCGCTCGCCGGCCTGTTCACCGGCTGGTGGCTGCACGGGCGCGGCCAAGCGCGCGCGTGGCATGCGTGGATGCCCGAGATCGGCGCCGCCGCCGCTGCGTGGGGGCTGCTGTGGTGGGTGAGCGGCGGGCTGCACGAGATCCTCGTCTACGCGAGCCGTCACGTCGACCTGCATGCCGACCGCTTCGTCGTCGATACGACCGCGCTGTTCGCGGCCGGCACCGCGTGGCTCGCGCATATCGCGCGCCGCCGGCTGGCGTGGCCGCTCGCCGAATGGCCCGCGCTCGCGCTGAA
>NZ_JAAGPB010000149.1:0-239 GCF_017104585.1 Burkholderia sp. Ac-20392 | reverse complement strand
AAGATCGGGTCACGCGTGACTGGACGATAGATCGTGATGAGGTTCACACTGTACGTGATGATTATTAGTTATTCAGAGTTATGGCTGTGTGCGAGATGTACTAACTTCATATTATACAGTCAAATATTCACGCAGTTCGCTAGCGGGTAATGTGGTTGAGGGGATGATGGATATTGTCATAATTATTTACGGAAATGTGGAGAAAGTTTATGTTTTTTTTTTTTTTTTTTTTTTTTTAA
>NZ_JAAGPB010000148.1:0-17583 GCF_017104585.1 Burkholderia sp. Ac-20392 | reverse complement strand
CCGGGCGGCGCGCGCGGCGCCATCCGGTGGCCGCATTGCGGGCGGCGCGGGGCGTCGCGTACAATGGCGGCCAGCGGAGATGGCATGCCTCCCTGCGGTCGTATTCGGCGCGTTGCGCACGGTGCGGCCCTCAACCGCCGGTTAGCCCGGCTGATGATGCCTGCGTGTTCCTGGGTCGTCAGGAGGTCGCAGGCCGTCCACGCGGTATTCTGCCGCCCAGGTTTTGATGTTCCGTCGAATCTGGAAATCATGTTTTTCACGACTTCTGCCGATCTTCTCGCGACCGTGCGCTATGTGTGCCGCTGGCTCGCGCTCTCGGCCCTGCTTGGCACGCTGGCCGGCACGGCTTCCGCCTTGTTCCTGATCGCGCTCGACTGGGCGACCGGCACGCGCGTCGCGCATCCATGGCTGCTGTGGGGGCTGCCGGCCGCCGGTTTCGCGACCGGCTGGATCTACCATCGCTTCGGTCAGTCCGTCGCGCGCGGCAACAACCTGCTGATCGACGAGATCCACGACCCGAAGGCGCTGGTGCCGAAGCGGATGGCGCCGCTCGTGCTCGTCGCGACCGTCGTCACGCACCTGTTCGGCGGCTCGGCCGGGCGCGAGGGCACGGCCGTGCAGATGGGCGGCGCGCTCGCCGATCGCGTCACGCACGTGTTCCGTCTCGATCGGGAGCATCGCCGCGTGCTGCTGATGGGCGGCATCGCGGCCGGTTTCGCATCGGTGTTCGGCACGCCGCTCGCGGGCGCCGTGTTCGGGCTCGAAGTGCTCGCGATCGGGCGCGTGCGGTACGACGCGCTGCTGACCTGCGTTGCGTCGGCGATCGTCGCGGACGTCGTCTGCCGCGCGTGGGGCGTACATCACACGGCCTATGCGATTCCGTTCGTGCCGGCCGTGTCGGCGACGGGGCTGGCCGTGACGGTCGTGGCGGGCATCGCGTTCGGCGTGGTCGGGCGGCTGTTTGCGTTCGCGACGCATGCGCTGACCGCGTGGTTCAGGCGCGTCGTCCGCTATGCGCCGCTGCAGCCGGTGCTTGGCGGCCTGCTGGTCGCCGCGGCCGCCACCGCGCTGAACGTGCCGCAGTATCTCGGCCTCGGCATCCCGACGATCGAGGCCGCCTTCCACGGCCCGCTGCCGCTCTACGATTTCGCGGGCAAGTTCGCGTTCACCGTCGTCACCCTTGCGTCGGGGTTCAAGGGCGGCGAAGTGACGCCGCTGTTCTACATCGGCGCGACGCTCGGCAACGCGCTCGGACAGGTGCTGGCGCTGCCGGTACCCGTGCTCGCGGGGCTCGGCTTCGTCGCGGTGTTCGCCGGCGCGGCCAATACGCCGATCGCGTCGACGATCATGGCGATCGAACTGTTCGGCGCAGATATCGGCGTGTATGCGATCGTTGCGTGTGTCGTTGCGTATCTGTTCTCGGGGCACGCGGGGATCTATCGCGCGCAGCGGGTGGCGGTGGGGAAGGGTACGCGGGTGGAAGCCGAGTGAGGTGGGCGCGGGAGAGCGCATGACCACTGCTCATCCCCGTCGACCGTTCCCCGATGCCGTTTGCTGAATACCGAAAACCTATCAGGAGCCACTCAATGACGCTGGAAGACTTTCTGATCGAAGCGCGGCGCCTCGCCAGGCCATCCCATCAATACCGCTTCGCGGAAGACGGTGAGCCCGTCACCGGCTACTGGCATGGTGTCGAAGCGGGTGCGTTGTGCCTTTCCGTCGAGCGCGACGGCACGTGGCTGAACGTGTATCTCGACGAGGACGGGAGATCGGGCCGCGTGGAAACCACCGCGCAACCCGTCCGTTCCGAACGCCCGCTGTGCCGATCCGAAGCAACATCGCTCCCGCCGATCGAAGCCGTGTTCCGCTTCGGCTCCGCTGCGATCGGCACCTATCTCGACGCGCATGGCTGGCAACGCGACTGGGGATTCAACAGCAACTTCAAGGGCATCGCGGCGCACGACTACGAGGATGAGTGGATGGCGCAATGCCCGCTCTACACGGGCGGCGTGGTGGCCGTCGCGGGCGGATGGAACATGCCCTGGCCCGACGACGACGCGCCGATCGACCTCGATCTTGTGCTCTGGACGTTCGAGGAATCGGAGCCGTGGGTCGAGGTGTTTTCCGACGGCAGCCGGTACTCGGTGATCCAGCGGATCACCTAGGGCCTGTTCACGCGAATAACAGGCCCTGCGCGCCGACACCCGTTACTGCTTCGGCAGCCGCGCGACATGCCGCGCCAGCAGTTCCTCGATATCGATGCCTTTTTCCGCCAGCAATGCGGTGACGACGCCGTTGAGCTCACCGAGCGTTTCCTTGACCGCTTCCCGGATCGTGTCGACGACCACCTGCGTGCTGCGCTCGATCTCGATGTTGACCGTGTCGTTGACGCCCTTTGCATCGAAGGTCGTCGCGCGGCGCGTTTCGGGAATCAGCCAGACATCGAACCAGCCTTCGTCGCGGTTGACGTCGGACACCGTCAGGCTGCAGCCGTTGATCGCGATATAACCCTTCGCGAACACATACCGCTTGAACGCCTCCGGCACGCTGATGCGCACCATCCGGTTGTGTTCGGACATCGCGATGTGCCGGATGGTCCCGGTGAAGTCGACATGGCCGGACAGCGGATGCCCGCCGATCTCCGCGCCGTCCTTCGCGGCCCGCTCCACGTTGATGTGCGCGCCCGTCGTGAGGTCGGCCAGCGTGGTGATCCGCAGGCTCGGCAGCATCACGTCGAAGTCGATCAGCTCCGGCGAATGGATGGTCGTCACCGTCAGGCAGACGCCGTCGACCGACACGCTGGCGCCGATCTCGATGTCGTCGGTAAAGCGCTCCGGGAATTCGATGCTGAAGGTTCTCAGTTCCCCGTGATCGGCGATGGTCTTGATGGTGGCAACGCCCTGGACAATTCCTGTAAACATGGTCGATCCCTAGTCGCAAATTTCCTGGTCGACATGATAAGTGATCCTGGACGCGGCGGCCTTGCGGCGCGTGGCGTCGGGGTGTCCGGCCAGCGTCGCGGGCGAAAAAAGGCCGTGCACCTGGCACGGCCTCGATCCGGATCCGTTTGTCGACGTGCGCCGGCGGCGATGACCGCACCGCCGGCGCGTGTCGCGACACGCTTGCATCAAACCTCGGCCGGCTCGCCCAGCGGCCCGGCATCGTCGTCCGCCGTGCGTCGCGGCGAATCGGCGAGCCCCTTCGCAAGCTCCAGCGCCTGCCGCTCGAATAGCCGGCGATAGATGCCGCCGTCGATCCGGATCAGCGCGTCGTGGCTGCCTTCCTCGATCACCTTGCCGCGATCGAGCACCAGCAGCCGGTCGAGCGCGCGCACGGTCGACAGCCGGTGCGCGACCACGAGCGTCGTGCGGCCGACCATCAGCCGCTCCATCGCCTGCTGGATCAGCAGCTCGCTTTCGCTGTCGAGGCTCGACGTGGCTTCGTCGAGGATCAGGATCGGCGCATCGGCGAGGAACGCGCGCGCGATCGCGACCCGCTGGCGTTCGCCGCCCGACAGCTTGATCCCGCGCTCGCCGACGAGCGTGTCATAGCCGTCCGGCAGCGTGGCGATGAAGTCGTGCGCGCTGGCGAGCCGCGCGGCGCGTTCGATGTCGGCCCGGCTCGCGTCGGGGCGCGCATAGGCGATGTTCTCCGCGAGCGTGCGGTGGAACAGCACGGGCTCCTGCTGGACGATCGCGATCTGGCTGCGCAGCGAATCCTGCCGCACCTGCGCGATGTCCTGGCCGTCGATCGTGATGCGGCCGCCCGACACGTCGTACAGGCGCTGGATCAGCTTGATGAACGACGTCTTGCCCGACCCCGAGTGGCCGACGAGGCCCACACGCTCGCCCGGCGCGATCCGCATCGAGAAATCGTTGTACAGCGGCACCGGATGGTTGTCGTAGCGGAACGTCACGTGCTCGAAGCGGATCTCGCCTTGCCCGATCCGGATCGCCGGCGCGCCGGGACGATCGTCGATGCCGAGCGGCTGGCGTTCGAGCGCGACGAGTTCTTCCATGTCGTTCACCGAGCGTTGCAGGTTGCGGATGTGCATGCCGACGTCGCGCAGGTAGCCCTGCAGCATGAAGAACATCGTCAGCGCGAACGCGATGTCGCCGACGCTCGCCTCGTCGTTCGCCCACAGCCGCAGCGCGACGCCGATCATCGCGGCCTGCATCGCGACGAGCATCGCACCCTGCAACCCGCCGTTGAACGTGCCGCGCACCCACGTGCGGCGCGTGCGTTGCCGCCACTTGCCGATCACGCGCGCGAGCCGCGCTTCCTCGCGCGTTTCCGCGCCGAACGCCTTGACGACCGCATTGCAGCTCACGGCATCGGCGAGCGCGCCGCCCATGCGCGTGTCCCACAGGTTGCCGAGCCGCGCGGCCGGCGCGACGATGCCGAGCGACACCGCCACCGTCACCGTGATGTACAGCAGCGAACCCGCGCCGACGACGAGCCCCATCACGGGCCAGTGCGTACCGAGCAGCACGGTGGCGCCGACGAGCATCGTGACCGACGGCAGCAGCGCGATCAGCACGGTGTCGTTCAGCAGGTCGAGCGCCCAGATCCCGCGCGTGATTCTGCGCACGGTCGAGCCCGCGAAGCTGTTCGCGTGCCAGTCGGTCGAGAAGCGCTGCACGCGATGGAACGACGCGGCCGCGATCTCGCTCATCATCTTCAAGGTGAGCGTGATGATGTTCAGGTAGACGCCTTGCCGCAGCACCGTCGCGCCGAGACCGAGCGCGGCAAGCGTGCCGAAGGCGACGAGGGCCGCATGCCACGCGGCGGCGCGGTCGGTCAGGCCGGTCGACAACGCATCGACGAGGCGACCGGCGAACAGCGGCGTGAGCACGTCGGCAAGCGCGGCGAGCAGCGCAAGGCTCGCGACCGTGGCGGTGCGGGCCGGCTGCTTGCGCCAGTAACGGAAGGTGAAGCCGAAGACGGCCTGAAATGCCTGGCCGCCCAGATGGGAGGTTTTTCTGGTCATTTATCGTTGCCCGGCGCATCGCGCGACGGGACTTTCCGGTTCGGAGAACATCGAAAACGCAACAGCCGGGCCGCGCGAAAATCACGGTCGGAAAACGAAACGGGCTGTCGGGAAACGGCGCGGCTGACGGGTTAGCGGAAAACTCGGGAGCCGGCGCGGACGGCGGACTGGATCAGCTGCGCCGTGGGACCACGTTCGGGAAGGTTGCTGGCATTCGGAACATCTGCACCTCCCCTGAAGTGAACGGTTGAAAGGACGCCGAAAAGACGTGAAAAGATTCTATCAGCAGTGTCGGGCGCGCCGCAACGTCTGATGAATGCGGCGTTGCAGCGTCGATACGGTTAGTATTCGGTCTTTTGGCCCTGCGTTTGCGGGCCTTCCACAGTGCGGCAGCGCAAGGGCCGGCACGCGCATCGATTACACTTCAGCGTCTGCGGCGCACGACGCCGCGGCCCGCGCAGATTCACCACGATACATTCCTGAGGAAACGATGAGCGACGTTCAGCAAGGCATCCTGACCCCGATCGATACGGCGGCCCGATACCTCACTTTCACGATGTCGAATGACGGCAATGTGGCGGCGGCGCTGGCCGCGCTGCGCGAGATCGTCGACGGACGCGACACGGTGGTCGGGTTCGGGCATGCGCTGGCGGCGCACCTCGGGCGCCCGGTGCCGGGCCTGACCGAATTCCCGACGTTCGCGGTGAAGGACCGCACGCTGCCGGCGACGCCGGCCGACGTGTGGATCTGGCTGCGCGGCGACGACCGCGGCGAGATCGTGCTGCGCGCGCGGGCGATCGAACGCGCGCTGGCGCCGGCATTCGAGTTGCAGGACGCAGTCGACGGTTTCCGCTATTCGAACGATCGCGACCTGTCCGGCTACGAGGACGGCACCGAGAATCCGGAAGGCGACGACGCGGTGGCCGCGGCGATCGTGACGGGGCAGGGTGCGGGGCTCGACGGGGCGAGCTTCGTCGCGGTCCAGCAATGGCTGCACGACTTCGACCAGATGGAGCGCATTCCGTCGGGCGACATGGACAACATCATCGGGCGCCGCCGCTCGGACAACGAAGAACTCGACGACGCACCCGAGTTCGCGCACGTGAAGCGCACCGCGCAGGAAAGCTTCGAGCCCGAGGCGTTCATGCTGCGTCGTTCGTCGCCGTGGTCGGACGCGCGTCGCGCGGGCCTCTACTTCGTCGCGTTCGGCTGCTCGTTCCGCGCGTTCGACGTGCAGATGCGCCGGATGAGCGGCGCGGATGACGGGATTGTCGACGGCCTGTTCCGCTTTACGCGGCCGCTGACGGGCGCGTATTTCTGGTGCCCGCCGCTGAAGGACGGCAAGCTCGACCTGTCCGCGCTCGGACTGTAAGCGCCTGACGGGTTCGACGAAAAGGGGGGGCCGCGCATCGTGCGCGGCCCCCCTTTTCTTTTTGCGCGGCGATCGTGTGCCGCGTGCTTTCGTGCGTTGCGTGTCAGTTCAAGGTCGTGTCGATCCGCGTGCCGCGCTTGATGAATTGCGTGACCGGCGTCTTCTCGCAGATTTCGGCGAGGCGCTGGCGTTGCGCTTCATCGAGCGGGCCGTCGAGCGTCACGACGCGGCGCACGTACTGCGTGCCGTCGCGATCGGCATGCAGCTCGGTGCGCACGTCGATGCGCGTGGCCGGCCACGTCTTGCGCTGCATGTACATGCGCAGCGTCGCGGCCGTGCATTGCGCGAGGCCGGCCAGCACGAACTCGTACGGCGCCGGCCCGCGATCCTGGCCGCCTTCGCGTGGCGCTTCGTCGCCGGTCAGCGCATGCGTGCCGGCCTGCAGCTGGACGACGTAGTCGGGCGCATCGGCGTCGAGGATGGCGGTGGCATGGATGAGCGACATGGCAAGTCTCCGGTCAGCGGGAAGCGGGAAAGGGGAAGCGGGCGCCGCGGGGCGGCGCGCAGCCGTCAGCATACCGTCCCGATCGTGACGGCGTACGCCGCGCGGCTATGCGTCGGTGACGCTCGCGCTGCTGCGCACGAGCGCGGCGATGCGTTCGCGCACCCACTGGTGCGCGCGATCGGCATCGCGCGATTCGTGCCAGTACGCGAGGAGCGGAAACGGCTTGAGCCGCAACGGCAGCGGTCGCACGACGATCGGCAGCAGCGCGGCCATCCGCAACGCATAGGTGTGCGGCAGCGTGACCAGCAGGTTGCCGGTCGCGGCGATCTGGCATGCGGCGAAATAGTGCTGACAGGTGAGCCGGATATCGCGGAAGCGGCCGTCGTTGCCGAGCAGCACGTCGAGCGATTGCGGCTCGCCGAGCGACGACACCGCGACATGCTGCGCCGCGAAATAGTCGCCGCGCCGCAGCGGGTCGCGCGCAAGCGGATGATCGGCGCGCAGCGCGACGACGAGCGAATCGTCGAGCAGATGTTCGGTGGCGATGCGCGGGCCGGTCGGCACGCGGCGATCGACGGCGAGATCGAGATTGCCCGATGCGAGTTCGCGCTCGATGTCGGCCACCGCGATGCGGCGGCTCACGAGCCGCAGGCCCGGTGCTTCGTCGGCGAACGCGGCGACGATCCGCGGCAGCGCGATCGACTCGAGCACGTCGCGAATGCCGACCGCGATGCTCAGGTCGAGCGTCGCGGGATCGAATGCCGACGGTGCGCGCGCGGTGCCTTGCAGGCCCTTCAGGTGCAACTGTACGTCCGCGATGATCGAACGCGTGCGCTCGGTTGCGACGACGCGGTTGCCCTGCCGCACGAACAGCGGATCGTCGAAATGCGCGCGCAGCCGGTTGAGCGCATGCGTGACGGCCGGCTGCGTGAGGTGCAGCGCGCGGGCGGCCGCGCCGATGCCGCCGTGTACATAGACGGCGTCAAGCACGCGAAACAGGTTCAGGTCGAGACGGTGATCGGCGGGCACGGGGCGCGGGCGGCGTGGTGAAGGGTGGACCGATTCTAAAGGATGCGCAGGCAACGGATACGCCGGCTTTCCTGCATGGCGATCGATGGCATTGGATAAGCGTCGATATCGTTTGCGCCGATATTCAACTGTGCATTTATCCGGATACCCGACGCAATTAGTCGCAATGAAATGCGCGGATTGCACCGCACACAATCGCAATAATTGGCGATATCGGCCCGCGTAATTCCATGCAGGCCCGTCAGTCACCCCTGACAGCCTGTAGTAATCCGCCATCATGCTGTCCACGTCGGCCATTTCGCGCCAAAGGCGCGACCCGTTCGGCTAAGATGCCGTCGCTTCATATTTCGGGATAGCCGTCCTGTCGCACGCATTCAAACCAAATATAAGCCTGACAGTTCGACGGTATTAGAAGAAGTCGAACAAGTCGGGGGCTTGGCCAGTGAATGCAGCAGATCAGAGATGGGTCGTTATCTATTTGAGTACGGGATTTTCGTTGGCCCAGGCCGCGCGTATTGGCGAGGCTTTCAACCTGGCGAATCGCCTGCACGCATACAGTGCTGACTACCAGCTGAAGTACGTGTCCGAAAGCGGGGGGCTGTTGCAGTCATCCTCCGGCGTGAGCATCGCGGCCGATCCGCTTGGCGACGAGCACGGCCGCCGCGCGCTCGCGTTCTTTCATCTTCATGGCGACCGCGCGGCCATCAACTGGGACGACGCATTGCAGCGTCGCCTCACCGACATTCGCCGCCATGCGCGCTGGATCGTCGACGGGATGGATTTGCCCACGCTGGCGGCCATGCAGCGTCCGTCGGCGGCGATCGACGAGCGGCCCGGCCGGGGCGGGCGACGGGTCGCCACGACGGTCGAGTTGCAGGCCGGCGAAACCGACGTGTTCGCCGCCGTGCTCGACATGTTCCGCGTCGACCTCGGCGACGGCGCCGCGCAGGAGATCGCCAGCAACATGCTGCGGCCGGTCGAGCAACGCTATACGCAGTCGATGTGGGCCTTTCGCGAACTGAGCGCGAGCCCGTCGATCCGGATGTCGGCGCAGCGGCTGCGCGCGCAGAGCGTGAACCGCATCTCGATCGCGAACGCCGCCCAGGCTGCCGCGATGAGCGAGCGTAATTTCCTGCGGCGCTTCAAGAAGGAAATCGGTGTGACGCCGACCGAGTTCGTCCAGCACGTGCGGCTCGAGCGCGCCTGCCACATGCTCGTCCACACGACGCTGCCGGCCGACAAGGTCGCGCGCCGCACCGGGTTCGGCAGCGGCGAGCGGCTCGCGAAGCTGTTTCGCCAGCGCATGCAGATGTCGCCGACCGAATTCCGCGTCACCGAGCGCGAAAGGATCCTCACCCGTGGCATGAGGCCGACCGATGCGGGCGAGGGGGCCTGCGATGGCGCCGGGGAGCATTGCGCCGCGTGAGAGGCCGCGCGGGAGAAAACCGGCCGGATACCCGTAGAATCGTCCTGTCGCGATCTCGATCCCCGGTTTCCATGCCCTTCCTCCCCACTACCGCCACCGCCCCTTTCTGCCCGTCGGAAGTAAAGGGCAGCATCACGATCGATGCCGGTGCGCCGCGCTGGCTGAAGCTCAAGCGCTTCTTCGGCCCCGGCCTGCTGGTCGCGATCGGCTACATGGATCCCGGCAACTGGGCGACCGACATCCAGGCCGGCTCGCAGTTCGGCTATTCGCTGCTGTGGGTCGTCGCGTTCTCGAGCCTCGCCGCGATCTTCCTGCAGATGCTCGCGGCGCGGCTCGGCCTCGTTGCCGGCCGCGATCTCGCGCAGGCCAGCTACGACCGCTACGGCCGGTTCGGCCGCATCGTTCAGTGGGTGACGGCCGAAGTGTCGATCATCGCGTGCGACATCGCGGAAGTCCTCGGTTGCGCGCTCGCGTTCAAGCTGCTGCTCGGCGTGCCGCTCGCGTGGGGGATCGTGCTGACCGCGCTCGACACGGTGATCGTGCTCGGCCTGCAGGGCAAGGGGTTCCGGCAGATCGAGGCGATCGTGCTCGCGTTGATCGCGACGATGGCGTTCTGCTTCGTCGCGCAGGTCGCGATCACGCCGCCCGACTGGCACGCGGTGGTCGGCGGGCTGGTGCCGGGCGATCCGGGCCACGACCGCAAGGACGCGATCGTGCTCGCGCTCGGCATCGTCGGCGCGACGATCATGCCGCACAACCTGTACCTGCATTCGTCGGTCGTGCAGACGCGGCGCGTGGTCGGCGGCGCGCGCGGGATGATCCGCGACACGCTGGCGCTGGTGCGCATCGATACCTTCGTGTCGCTGTTCGTCGCGATGCTCGTCAACGCGGCGATCCTGGTCGTCGCGGGCGCGGCGTTCCACGCGACGGGCCAGCACAACGTGACCGACATCGAGCAGGCCTACAAACTGATTACGCCGATCGCGGGCGGCGCGGCCGCGCTGCTGTTCGGCATCGCGCTGCTCGCGTCGGGGCAGAGCTCGACGCTGACCGGCACGATCGCCGGCCAGGTGATCATGGACGGCTTCCTGCACACGAAGATCCCGTGCTACCAGCGCCGGCTGATCACGCGCGGGCTCGCGCTCGTGCCGGCGCTGATCGGCGTGCTGTGGCTCGGCGACGGCTCGGTCGGGCAGCTGCTGGTGTGGAGCCAGGTGCTGCTGAGCCTGCAGCTGCCGTTCGCGATGTGGCCGCTGATCCGCTCGGTCAGCGATCGCAACACGATGGGCGAGCACACGATCGGGCGCGGGATGCAGATTGCCGCGTGGGCGCTGTTCGTCGTCATCACCGGCACGAACCTGCTGCTGATTACCGGTGTCGCGGGCTGATACAGCCTGTCACAGGCTGACACAGTCGCGCGGCGCGCATGCGGTAAACTGCGGCCTTTCGATCGTCGTCCGAAGTCCGTTATGTGGAGTGAAATCAGCAACATCGGCGATGCCGCGCTGACCTTGCCGATCGCGCTGACGTGCGCGGCGTGGTTCGCGCTGACCGACTGGCGCCTCGCCGTCCGCTGGGGCGTGCTGCTCGCCGCCGGCATGGGCCTCGTCGGCGCCACCAAGATCCTCTATGCCGGGTGCGGCATCGAGCTGCCGCAATTCGATTTCCGCGTGATCAGCGGCCATACGATGCTGTCGACGTCCGTGTGGACCGTCGCGCTGTCGATGCTGTGGCAGGCGTTCCGGCCGGGCAAGGCGCCCGGCATCGCGGCCGGGCTGGCCGTCGGCGCGGTCACGGCCGTCGCGCGCGTGTTCGATCATTCGCATACCGTTCCGGAAGTGATCGTCGGCTGGATGCTCGGTGCGCTGGTCGCGCTGCTGTTCCTGCGTGGCTACGACGGCGCGCGGCAGCGTGCGTTCTCGCCGCGCGTCGCGGCCGCCTGCCTGCTGCTCGTGTCGGGCATCGCGTACGGGCATCGTGCGCCGTTCCAGCAGATGATCGACACCCACTCGCCGCAACTCTGCGCGTTCGTGCGCGCGCCGTCGGGCGACGGGTTCTGACCGTAGCCGGTCGCGGCGCCCCGGCGCCGCTTGCTTGCCGCCGGCATTCGCCCGGCGGTTGCACGATTCCACATCATTCACCTTCCCGATTGCTTTCGCGTTTGCGCGGAACGCAGCGCTCCGTCATTCCCTGAATCGACGAACCGGCCGGTCTGCGCGACTCGCGGGTACCGCTGGCCCGTGCCGCGTAGTGGCACATGAAGGTCATGAACCATGCCTATGACCGGGCATAACGATTATTCATTTCATCGATTGGCGGCATTCGCGTACGCTGGCTGTCGTTCAACCGGGGCAGGCTGCCCGGCGCGTCCGGCACGCGTCAGGTTCATCTCGATATACTCGCGGAAACCGTGCAGCGCCTCGTGATGTCGGGGCACGGTCAACCGGCCCGTGGCGGCCGGAACAGGCACGGCCAACCCGTCGCGGCAGCGTTCTGCGACGACGATTCACGATAGGAGCAGGTCACATGACAGTCGTTTCTTCGCGCCTTGCCGGCAAGTGCGCATACATCACGGGCGCCGCGGGCGGCCTCGGCCGCGCGATCGCGCGCCGGATGGTCGAGCAGGGCGCACGCGTGTTCGTGACCGACATCGCCGACGCGGCGGTGCTCGATGCGTTCGCGCAGGAACTCAACGCGGGCCACGCGACGCCGGTCGCGTTCGCCGCGACGCAGGACGTGCGCGACGAAGCGCGCTGGCAGGCGCTGCTCGCGCAGGCGGTCGATGCGATGGGCGGGCTGTCGGTGCTCGTCAACAACGCGGGCGTCGGCTCGATCGGCTCGCCCGCGCAGATCGAGCTGGACGAATGGCGGCGCGTGATGGCGATCAACGTCGAGAGCATCGTGCTCGGCTGCAAGCATGCGCTGTCGTATCTGGCCGAAAGCCATCCCGCATCGATCATCAACATCTCGTCGGTGGCCGCGTTCAAGGTCGAGCCGGATTTCACCGCGTACAACGCGTCGAAGGCGGCGGTTGCGTCGCTGACGAAGTCGGTCGCGATCGACTGCGCACGCCGCGAGATCGACGTGCGCTGCAACTCGATTCACCCGGCGTTCATCCGCACGGGGATCGTCGAGCCGCTGTTCCAGTCGCTCGGCGAACGCGACGCGACGCGCAAGCTCGCGCGCGGCATTCCGCTGCGCCGGCTCGGCGAGCCGGACGACGTCGCGCACGCGGCCGTGTATCTCGCGTCCGACGAGAGCCGCTTCGTGACGGCCGCCGAACTCGTGATCGACGGCGGCATGTGCGCGGTCTGACGCGCATCCCGAACCACAACGACTGGAGGAGAACATCGTGTCCACACCCGTGAACCGCCAACTGCTGCTGAAGACGCGCCCGGAAGGGCGGGTCGGGCGCGAACACTTTTCGCTCGTCGAGACGCCGGTGCCGGCGCTCGCGGACGGCGAGGTGCTCGTGCGCGTGCTGTACCTGTCGATGGACCCGACCAACCGCGTGTGGATGAGCGACGTGCCGCAGTACCTGCCGCCCGTCGCGATCGGCGAAGTGATGCGCGCGCTCGGCATCGGGCGCGTGGTCGCATCGCGCCATGCAGGGTTCGCGGAAGGCGATCTCGTGCAGGGGCTCGTCGGCTGGCAGGACTACGCGGTCGTGCCGGCCGACCAGGCCGCGCAGCTCGTGAAGCTGCCCGCGGCGTCGGGCCTGCCGCTGCCGACGCTGCTCGGCGCATGCGGGATGAGCGGGCTGACCGCGTACTACGGGCTGACGGACATCGCGCCGGTGCAGCCGGGCGAGACGCTCGTGGTATCGGCGGCGGCCGGCTCGGTCGGCTCGATCGCCGGGCAGATCGGCAAGATCCACGGTGCGCGCGTGGTCGGCATTGCGGGCGGCGCGGACAAGTGCCGCTACCTGACCGAGACGCTCGGCTTCGATGCGGCCGTCGACTACAAGGCCGACGATTTCCGTCAGCGGCTGAAGGCGGCGACGCCGGACGGCGTGCACGTGAACTTCGAAAATGTCGGTGGCGAAGTGATGCGCGCGGTGCTGTCGCGAATGGTGATCGGCGGGCGCGTCGCGCTGTGCGGCGTGATCTCGAACTACAACAGCGGGCGCGCGGCGGACGACGTCGGCGTGCTGATCTCGAAGCGGCTGACGATGCGCGGCTTCCTGATCCTCGACTATCGCAAGAGCCGCGAGGCCGTACAGACGCTCGCGGGCTGGCTGCGCGACGGCCGCCTCAAGGCCGAGGAGACTGTTGCGGACGGCCTCGAGAATGCGCCCGACGTGCTGAATCGCCTGTTCGACGGCGACCATCGCGGCAAGCTCGTGCTGCGCGTCGATCCCGACGCGTGACCAGCCCGCGGCACGGCGTGCGATACCGTTCGTACGCTGCCGCGAGCGGGTGTCGAACGCGGTGCGTTCGATCAATCGTGTCTTAGTTTCGGACTAGTCCCATATATTCTCCGGACGTCTCTCCCTAAAGTGATGGCCAGCAGACAGGCGGCGTGACCGACGCGTCACGCCGCCTTTTTTTCTGGTCACGCGGCAGAGGAGCGGGAGCATGCGAAACGACGCGAAGCGGGCGACATCGGTGGCGAGGCGCAATCGAACGGTGCGGTGTGCCGATGCCGTGTGGAGGATCGCCATCGGGCTTGGCGTGGCGTTCGCGATGTCGAATGCGGTGGCGGCCGGGCACGCCGCGTCAGGCGGTGTCGTGCGGTTCGCGGGTGCGCTCGTCGATCTCTACGACGTGTCGCTCGACGCGCGGTCGGGCGTGGTGGTGGAAGGACGAGAGAGGGCGAACGGCGGGGCGGCGGCAACGCTGCGATTCGATGCACATGGCCGGCGTTTGCCGGGCGCCCAGGTGGCGCTGGTCGGGCCCGACGGTGCGCCGTTCGCACCGGATATCGCTTCGCGTGTGCGTGCGACGTGGCGCGATGCGCACGACGATCGAAGCGTGCCGCTGGTATCGGGCCGCACGTATCGCGTGGGTCCGTATGGCGGCGTGATGATGCTGGCGGCGGATGAAGAAACGGGCGCCGTGGCGCCCGTCGTAATTCGCATTCGTCATCCGTGACGGCGCGTGCTGGCAGGTGCGTCGCACGCGGCCGCGCGATGCGTCATTCGCCCTGTTCGGAGCGTGCGTAGATGTCCCAGCTCGCCATGAACAGCGCGGCGACGAGCGGCCCGATCACGAAGCCGGTGATGCCGAACAGCGCCATCCCGCCCAGCGTCGAGATCAGCACGACCCAGTCGGGCATCTTCGTGTCCTTGCCGACGAGGATCGGGCGCAGCAGGTTGTCGACGAGGCCGATCACGCCCACGCAGAACGCAACGAGGATCGCGCATTTCCAGAGCGCGCCGATCATCAGGAAGTAGAGTGCGGCGGGCACCCAGACGAGGCTCGCGCCGATCGCGGGCAGCAGCGACAGGAACGCCATCAGCGCGCCCCACAGCACGACGCCTTCGATCCCGAGGATCCAGAAGATCAGGCCGCCGAGCGCGCCCTGCACGAGCGCGACCGCGATGTTGCCCTTCACCGTCGCGCGCACGACCGTCGTGAATTTCGCCAGCAGCAGGTTCTTGTGCTCGTCGTCGAGCGGCAGCGCGCGACGCACGCGGCGGCCGATCTCGCCGCCGTCGCGCAGCAGGAAGAACACCATGTACAGCATCACGCCGAAGCTCACGACGAACTGGAACGTGTTCTGGCCGATGCTGAGTGCCTGCGTGGCCGCGAGCTGGCTGATCTGCGCGGCGCCGTCGGTCAGTTTCTTCTGGATGCCCGGCAGGTTGCTCAGCCCGTATTTCTGCAGCAGGTGCTGGATCGACGACGGCAGCGCGTGGATGATGTCCTGGAAGTATTGCGAATAGTTCGGCTGCGCGGTCTTGATTTCCTGGTACACGTACGCGATTTCCTGCACGAGCGTCGCGGCGACGAACACGAGCGGCAGGATCACGATCAGGACGATCAGCGACAGCGTCACGAGCGCGGCCAGGTTGCGCCGCTTGCCGAAGCGTGCGGCGAGCCAGCGCTGCACGGGCTGGAACAGGATCGCGAGAATGGTGCCCCAGAACACGGCTCCGGAAAACGGCGCGAGGATCCAGCAGAGTCCGACGGTGACCGCGGCCAGCAGGAAATAAAAGAATTTTTGGTGGTCGTGTCCGCTTTCCATGGATGACATTCGCGCAGATTGATGCGTGGTTTGATTGAATCTCGTTGCCCCGCGCCCGATCGGTTCGCGATCGTCACGGGTTCGCGGCGAAATGCGCTGCGGGGTGGCCCGATGCGGAGTATGCCCGCAAAGGTGCCGCCATCATAGCCGCTGCGGGCGGCACATGCGAAAACGCCGCGGCCGAGGCCGCGGCGCTGCCGGGAAGCAGACGCGGCGCGACGCCGCGTGCCGCATCGTCAGATATTGAGCTTCGTGACCTTGGTGCCGTTCACCGACAGGTCGCCCATCAGGCCCGCGTTGGTCAGGACCAGCACCTCGACCGGGGCGGTGGCCGTGTTGGAGTCGACCGCGCCGTTCGCGCCGACCTTCACGACCGCGACCGATGCGTCGGCGCCCGCGGCCCAGCCTTCGGACTTGCGGAACGAGTCGAGCGAATCCTGCGTCATGAACAGGAACACGATCGCCTTCGACTGCGCGCCGGCCTGCAGGCCGACCGACAGCGACGACGTGTTGTAGTAGCCGACCGTGCTGCCGCCGACGCGCAGTGCGCCGTTGCCGGACTGGCCGCCGACGATGAAGCCGGCCTGCAGCACGTTCGGGAACACGAGCACGCCGCGCGATTTCGCGACGAGTTCACGCGAACCCGGCACCGTCGAATAGAGGCGCGAAAGCGTCGCGTTGACACTGGCGTCGATCGACTGGCGCTTCGACGCGCTGGTCGACGCGTTTTCCGGTTTGTCCGGCGTGGTCGTGCAGCCGGCGAGCGCGAGGCTGCCGAGCAGGACGGCGGCGGCGGCTTTCATGGCAAAGGTCTTCTGCATGGCGTTTCTCCTTCGTTTGTCTGATTGAGGACGGACGGGGCGGGCGCGTGGCGGCCGGCTCCGTTCAACGGCGGGCAAGGAGCAGGCCCGCAACGAACGCGAGGCCGGCGACGACGCCGGCGGTTTGCCACGGGTTGTCCTGTACGACCTGCGACACGCGTTCGGCCGAATCGCGCAGCCGGGCGGCCGCGCTGCCCGACGCATGGTCGAGCGTGCTGCGTGCTTCATCGAGCCTGGATTGCACGCGCTTGCGCAACGCGGCGATATCGCCGTCGCCATCGTTTTTCAGCAGATCTTCCAGTTCGTCGACCAGCCCGCGCAGATCGTCGGTGACGTCGGCATGCAGGTCGCGGGCGGCCGAGCGCGTCGTGCGTCCCACGCGCCGGCCCGTGCGACGAATGTCGGACAGGCCGCGGTCCAGCTTGTGTTCGATCGAGTCGGTGAGCGCCATGGTGTTTATCCTCCTTCGATTCAAGGCAAATTTGAAGATAAGACGAATCCCAGCAACCTGTGTGATTCACTTGGCCCGATTTTGTTTCGAGACGAATTTTCAATTCGTCGGCAAGATTGCCGCGAAGCCCCGCCGTACGGGGCGGCACGGGGATTGAAAAAAATTCGCATTCCGGGCGAAGCGGCGTATCGGGCTGCGGTACGCAGTGAAGGTCCGGTAAATATCGCGTCGCCAGGGGCATCAGGTAAATAGTGCCGTTGCAGGCCTTGTGCTGATGCAAATGCACTAATCGACGCTTGGTCGACGAGCACGGTTCGTGCCCGGGGCCGCGAATGTGCCGCCGTCGCCAAGTGCGACGTCGATCACGACGGGATCGTGATCCGATGACCGGTACGCGTCGGGTGCGTAATAAGTCGCCCGTTGCACGGAGGTTTTGTAATCGGGCACGGGTTGCAGCGCGACCGGTTCGTCGGCGTTGATGTGCCAGACGTGCACGGCCTTCACGCGCGCGGCGAGCGGCAGCGTGGCGAGTGCGTGGTCGAGGCTGCCCGCTTCACCGCGAAATACGTAGCTGTACGCAGCATCGCCGACGAAGCGGGCGACCAGGTTCGCGTAGCCGCGCGATTCGAGCGCGCGCACCGGATCTTCCTTCGCGTAGCTGTTCAGGTCGCCGATCAGCAGGACGCCATCGGCCGCGGTGCCTGTCGGCGACGTGGCGAGCCAGTCGGCGACGCGCGCGGCGGCTCGCGTGCGCGCCGCATTCCAGCAGCCCTGGCCGTTCGACTGGTCGCGATCGGCGA
>NZ_JAAGPB010000147.1:0-17776 GCF_017104585.1 Burkholderia sp. Ac-20392 | reverse complement strand
CAGCCGGCGCGACAGCCGCCGGTGCCGACGCCGCATCGGGCGCGGAGGCGCCCGTGGACCCCGCGGCGTTTTGTCGCCCCTGCTCGACGAGCTTGTCGAGCGGCAGATACACGACGCTGTTGCCGCCCTTGTTGCCGACGAACACCTTGGTCGAGTTCGAATAGATTTCCTGCATCGTCTCGAGATACATCCGCTCGCGGATCACCGCGGGCGCCTTCGAGTACTGCGCATAGACCTGCTTGAAGCGGTCGGCATCGCCTTCGGCTTCCGTGACGACGCGATCGGCATACGCCTTCGCTTCGTCGACGAGCTTCGCCGCATCGCCCTGCGCCTTCGGCAGCAGGTCGTTTGCATACGCTTGCGCCGCGCGCTTCGCGGCCTCGCGCTCGTCGCGCGCCTTCGCGACTTCGCCGTACGCGGCCTGCGTCTGCTCGGGCGCCGCAACGCTCTGCATCGTGACGGCCGTCACCTCGAGCCCCGACTGATAGCGATCGAGATCGCGCTGGATCGCGGCGGAAAGCTGCTCGCGCAACGCATCGCGGTCCTGGTTCAGCACGTCGGCTGCGCTGCGCGTGCCGACGATCGCACGTACCGCGGCCTGGGCGGCCTGCGAGACGCTGCGCTCGGGATCGACACTGCGGAACAGGTAATCGGTCGCGGAACGGATGCGGTACTGGACGATGAAGCGCACGTCGACGATGTCGGCATCGCGCGTCAGCATCGCTGCTTCCTTCACGTTCGCAAGACGCACGACGTTGTTGCGGCCGATCTCGATCGAGCGGACCTGCGCCGTATCGACGATCTCGTGCGACGCGAATGGATACGGTGCGCGCCAGTGCACACCCTGGCCAACCGTGCCCGACAGCTTGCCGAGCTGCAGCACGACGCCCGTCTGCCCTTCCTGTACGACGAACAGCCCGCTGCCCGCGTAGACCGCGACCAGCACGCCGATCACGATGCCGACGCCGACTCGCGCGGCTCGCCCGTTGTCAGGACGGAAGCCGTTGCCGCCCTTGCCGCCGAACAGGCCGTTCAGGCGCCGGTTGAAGTTGCGCCACATCTCGTCGAGATCGGGCGGACCATCGCCGTCGCCGCCTTGCGGGCGCTTCGATTCGTTCGGGCGGGGACGGGATCCGTCTTTGCCATTGCTTTCGCCGCGTCCCCAGCGGGGATCGTTGATCGACAGCAAGGCGCGCATCCGCCGCCAGGTACTCCGCTCGTTGTATTCGTTCACCAGAGTTTGTTCACCAGATTAGACGCCGGCGAACCGGCCGGGACCGGTTAGCGCCCGTGTTCGGAAATCGTGTGGTCTTCGTGTGGTTCAGCGGGGGCGCCGTCGAGCGCGCCGTTGGGTAACGTCGCGCTGGAAAGGTGTTCCGCGGAGGCGATTTCGGCGATGGCGGCACGCAACGCGTCAAGACCCTGACCGGTGCGCGCGCTCAAAAAGACGCGCGAAATATTACCATACTCGTCCCGCTCGACCGCGTCGCCGCGGGCCGCCAGCTCAGGCACGGCGTCGATCTTGTTGAACACCAGCACCTGCCGGATCGTGTCCGCGCCGATCTCGTGCAGCACGCCATTGACCTGCTCGATCTGTTCGAGCCTGACCGCGCTCGACGCATCGACCACGTGCAGCAGCAGATCCGCGTGGATCGTTTCCTCGAGGGTCGCGCGGAATGCGGCGACCAGCTGGTGAGGCAACTCGCGGATGAACCCGACCGTATCCGACACGACGATCTGGCCGACCTCGTCACCGAGGTACACGCGCCGCGACGTCGTATCGAGCGTGGCGAACAGCTGGTCGGCCGCATAGGCCTGCGCCTTCGTCAGCGCGTTGAACAGCGTCGACTTGCCCGCGTTCGTATAGCCGACGAGCGACACCGACATCGTGCCGCTGCGCGCGCGCTGCCGGCGTTGCGTGCTGTGTTGCCGGCGCAGCCGGTCGAGCCGCGACTTCAGCATCTTGATGCGTTCGCCGATCAGCCGGCGGTCGGTTTCGAGCTGGGTTTCACCGGGGCCGCGCAGGCCGATACCCCCCTTCTGCCGCTCAAGGTGGGTCCACGCGCGAATGAGTCGCGTCGACAGATACTGGAGCTGCGCGAGCTCGACCTGCAGCTTGCCTTCGTGGCTGCGGGCACGCTGTGCAAAGATGTCGAGGATGAGGCTGGTGCGATCGACCACGCGCCTGTTAAGTGCCTGCTCCAGATTACGTTGCTGGGCGGGCGCCAATGCGTGGTTGAAGATGACGATTTCGACGTTGTGCGCGTCGCAGGCGAGCCGGAGTTCTTCGGCTTTGCCGCTGCCGATGAACATCTTGGCATCGGGACTGGAGCGACGACCCGTGAGGGTGACTGCGGGACGGGCCCCCGCGCTGGAGGCGAGAAGACTGAGTTCTTCGAGACTGGCTTCGAAATCGGTCTTGCCGAAATCGATGCCGACGAGCGCTGCGTTGATCAAATTTTCAGGTGTCAAGATAAGGCGGCTGGCATCGGTCGCTCGCGGCGACCGGATGCCGGCCGCTGCGATTAGTTAGGACGAGGCTTCCGCGTCCGGGTGGAAATTCACCGGGCGCGCCGGCACGACCGTCGAGATGGCGTGCTTGTACACCATCTGGGTCACCGTATTACGGAGCAACACGACGTACTGGTCGAACGATTCAATGTTCCCTTGAAGCTTGATGCCGTTAACGAGGTAGATCGAAACGGGAACGTGCTCTTTGCGCAGTGCGTTCAAAAACGGGTCTTGTAACAATTGCCCTTTGTTGCTCATGGCGTACTCCATCTTTTTTTGCAGGTTGATCTGGGTTGGCGGCGAAGAAAAAGAGATCCGGCGCCAATCGCTACACTATAGCCGATTTTGCCTGGCCCGCCCGGGGCATAGGCCTTGCGGCCAACCCCTTGCGTGACGCGTGTAACAGACGTCTTCAGCTCTTGTCCGCGTACGGATTGTTCGACGAACGGAACTCTATGCGCAATGGAGTCCCTGTCAGCGAGAAAGTTTCGCGGAACCGGTTTTCCAGGTAACGCTTGTACGTTTCCGTCACGGCGTCGAGCGCGTTACCGTGAATGACGATGATCGGCGGATTCTGGCCGCCCTGGTGCGCGTAGCGCAGCTTCGGACGCACCGGGCCGCGACGGCGCGGCTGCTGGAACTCGACCGCTTCGATCAGCGCGCGCGTGAGTTTCGGCGTCGGCAGTTTCGCCATCGCCGCCGCGTATGCGTCGTCGACCGAGCGCATCAGCGTGCCGATGCCGGTCTTCTTCGTGGCCGAAATGAAGTGCGATTTCGCGAAGTCGAGGAATTTCAGCTTGCGGGTCAAATCCGCTTTCGCGCGTTCGCGCGCATGCTCGTCAAGGCCGTCCCACTTGTTGACGCCGATCACGAGCGCACGACCCTGTTCGACGACGAAGCCGGCGATGTGTGCGTCCTGGTCGGAAATGTCCTGCTGCGCATCCAGCAGAAGAATGACGACGTTCGCGTCGGAGATCGACTGCAGCGTCTTCACGACCGAGAACTTCTCGATCGCCTCGAACACCTTGCCGCGGCGGCGCAGGCCGGCCGTGTCGATCAGCGTGTATTTCTTGCCGTTACGCTCGAAGTCGACGTAGATCGAATCGCGCGTCGTGCCCGGCATGTCGAACGCGATCACGCGATCCTCGCCGATCAGCGCGTTCACGAGCGTCGACTTGCCGACGTTCGGGCGGCCGACGATCGCGATCTTGATGCCGCGCGACGGGTCGTTCTCGTCCTCTTCCTCCGGACGGTCCGCATATGCGACATCCAGCGCCTCGTTGATCATGTCGGTGACGCCGTCGCCGTGCGCAGCCGAGATCGCACGCGGATCGCCGAGCCCGAGCTCGTAGAAGTCCGTCGCGACCGCCGTGTACTTCATCCCCTCGGCCTTGTTGACGACGAGGAAGATCGGCCGGCCGGTCTTGCGCAGGTAGTCGGCGATCGACTTGTCCTGCGGCGCAAGCCCGTTGCGGCCGTCGACGATGAAGACGACGACGTCGGCTTCCTCGACGGCCTGCCGCGTCTGGCGTGCCATCTCGTGCAGGATGCCGTCCTTCGCGACGGGCTCGAAGCCGCCCGTGTCGACGACCAGGTACGGCCGCTCGCCGACGCGCCCTTCGCCGTAATGGCGATCGCGCGTCAGGCCCGGCAAGTCGGCGACCAGCGCATCACGCGAGCGCGTGAGCCGGTTGAACAGCGTGGATTTCCCCACATTGGGGCGCCCAACGAGGGCAATGACCGGTTTCATCTGTGTTTTCTACGGTGAAGCGCAGCAGCGGGAGGCCCGCTGCTGCGGGCGGCTGCGCTGAATGAAAATATCACGAATTCGCGCCGCGCCGGATGCGCGCGCCTGGCGCGCAATGCGCGCCATCGTCTTTCGTCTGGAACTGCCTTTCAAATACCGAGCGGCCGGGAGCACCGGCCGCCTTCAAGTCGCGCGGCCGCAGCGCGCGGGACAAGCCCGTCGCGCCGCGGGCGCGCATGTTTCCTGCGCGTCAGCGCGGACGGAATCCGTACAGGCCGCCGTCCTTCGTCTGCACGACGAGCGTATTGCCCGCGAGGACCGGCGCCGCCGTAATCGCGCTGCCGTCGGTCTTCATCCGTGCGATGAAGCTGCCGTCTTCGCGCGACAGGAAGTGCACGAAGCCCTTGTAATCGCCCATCACAACTGCGTGCCCGAGCAGATACGGCACGCCGACGTCACGGCTCTTCAGCTTGTCGTTGCGCCACAGCTGGTTGCCCGAAGCGGCGTCGTACGCGGTCACGACCGACCAGTCGTCGCCGCCAGCGACTACCGAATCGTCCTGCGCGAGACCACTGCGGCTCGAGAACGCCTTTTCCCACAGCGGGCGGCCCGAGTTCGCATCGAAGCAGCCGAGCTGCCCCTGGAACGTTACCGCGCAGGCTTCCGCGCCCACGAGCGTCGGCGGGCCGCTGACGTCGTTGATGCGCTCGACCTCGGTCACGCCCTTCGGGAACGACACCGGCGTCTGCCAGAACGGCTCGCCCGTCTGCAGGTTGATCGCGACCAGCCCGCCGCCGGGGAAGCCCGCCAGCACCGCCGCGTCACCCGCGAACGTCATGCCGGCCGACACGCGCAGGTTCAGCGGCACCGCGCGGTTGCGGTAGTTCCACTTCTGCTCGCCCGTCTGCGCGTTGAACGCGATCACCTGGCCGTCGATCGTGCGGACGACCACGAGGCCGTTGCCGACGAGCGGCGGCGAGAAGATCTCGCCCTGCACGCTGGTATTCCACAGTTGCTTGCCGTCCGGGCCCAGCACGAACACGCCGCCCTTCAGCGCGCCGACCGCGGTCAGGTTGCCGTCGCTGCCGACACCGGCCGACAGGTCGGAGCCGACCTTCGCGCGCCAGAGCGTCTGGCCCGTCTTCGCGTCGATCTTCTCGACCGAACCGTTTTCGCCCGCTGCATAGACGGCGTCGCCCACGGCCACCGGCGAGAACAGGTAGCGCCCGCCCTTGCCGACGCTCGCCTTCCAGACCTGTTGCACGTCCATCACGGGCTTGAACTCGGTGAGCGGCGTCGGCACGCGGCGCGCGTCCTTCGACGACGAGCAGGCCGCCAGTGCGAGGACAGCCGCCGCGCAGGCAACGGGCACAGCGTAACGTTTCAGCAAATTCATCGGTTAGCGAAGCAGAGTTAAGAGGTTGAGGGGACCGGGGTTCAGCCGCCGAGCGCGTCCAGCTTGAACTGCACGAGCTGACGCGCAGACTGGTCGTCCTTCGACAGGCCGTCGAGCGCAAGCTTGTAAGCCGCGCGCGCATCGTCGGTCTTGCCTTGCGCGGCAAGCAGATCGCCGCGGCGATCGGCCACGAGGCCCTTGAATGCATCGACCGGCGTACCCGACAGCAGCGCGAGGCCCGCATCGTACGCCTTCTCGTCGAGCAGCAGCGACGCGAGACGCAGCTTCGCGATCTGCTTGTACTCGTCATCCTTGGCGTGATCGACGGCCCATTGCAGCTGCGCCTTCGCACCGGCCGAATCGCCGGCTGCGTACAGCGTCTTCGCGGCGGAGAGTGCAGTCATCTGCGCATACGGCGTACTGCCGAACTTGTCTTCCATGTCGGCGGCCGCGCGAGCCATCGTTGCCTTGTCGTTCGCGGCGGCGGCCTTCTGGACCTGTTCGTACAGCCCGGACGCCTCGGCAGCCTGACGGCGCTGCCAGTAGTTCCAGCCGTTGAAACCGGCCGCGACGACGAGCGCCGCGAGCACGATCCACGTGGTGAGGTTGCCCCAGCGGGCCCACCACGCCTTGAGACTTTCAATCGATTCTTGTTCGTCGTGATAACTCATCGGCGAGCGATTCCTTCCTGTTCAGGCCGTTTTTGTCGAGCGGATGCCAGCGCGATCAGTCGTCGCCGTCTTCGGCGGATGCAACCATCGCATTGATTAGGAATTCGGTCAAGCCTTCGACCGGTACGGTCTGCTGAACGTTCTTTTCCCCGTCTGCGCCCGCACCGCGCAGCGCTTTCACGCCCACCGTGCCGTTTGCAACCTCTTCTTCACCGAAGATCACCGCGAACGCGGCGCCGCTTGCGTCGGCCCGTTTCATTTGCGACTTGAAGCTCGCCGGTGCGCCGTCGGCGCTGCAGTGGAAAATCACGTCGAGGCCCGTATCGCGCAGGCGCTCGGCCGCGATGAACGCCTGTTCGCGCGCGGTCTCGCCCTGGTGCACGACGTATACGTCGACGCCTTCCTGCTCCGGTGCGAGATCCTCTTCCTTCAGCAGTTCGAGGATCCGCTCGATGCCCATTGCCCAGCCGCACGCGGCGGTCGGCTTGCCGCCGAGCTGCTCGATCAGCGGATCGTAGCGGCCACCGGCTGCGACGGTGCCCTGCGCGCCGAGCTTGTCGGTCACCCACTCGAACACGGTCAGGTTGTAGTAGTCCAGACCGCGCACGAGACGCGGGTTGATCTTGAACGGAATGTTGTTCGCGAGCAGCAGGCGCTGCAGCCCTTCGAAGTGCGCGCGCGATTCGTCGCCGAGGAAGTCGATCAGCTTCGGCGCGTTCTGCGCGATTTCCTGCAGCGCGGGGTTCTTCGTGTCGAGCACGCGCAGCGGGTTCGTATACAGGCGGCGCTTTGCATCCTCGTCGAGCACGTCGGCGAACTGCTCGAGGTACTTGATCAGTTCGACGCGATGCGCGGCGCGCTCTTCGGCGAGGCCGAGCGAGTTGATCTCGAGCTTGATGCCGGTCAGGCCGAGGTCGTCCCACAGGCGCTGGCACATCATGATGATTTCGGCATCCGCATCAGGGCCCGCGAAGCCAAGGGCCTCGACGCCGACCTGGTGGAACTGGCGATAGCGGCCGCGCTGCGGACGCTCGTGACGGAACATCGGGCCGATGTACCACAGGCGCTTCGGGCCGTCGTACAGCATGTTGTGCTCGATCGACGCGCGCACGACGGCCGCGGTATTTTCCGGGCGCATCGTCAGGTTCTCGCCGTTCAGCGCGTCGGTGAAGCTGTACATCTCTTTTTCGACGATGTCGGTGACCTCACCGATGCCGCGCGTGAAAAGCTGCGTGTGCTCGACGATCGGCGTGCGGATGTTCTGGTAACCGTATGCGCGCAGCAGCGATTTCACCGTAGCTTCGAAGAACTCCCAAAGGCCGGCATCCTGCGGAAGGATGTCGTTCATGCCCTTGACGCCGGCGAGCTTCTCGATCTTGCGTTTTTGTTCAGTCATCGTGTGTGTGGACGAATTAGTTCGTGGCCTCAGCGCGGCCGTAGTTGCGTTCGACGTAGTCGCTGACGATCTGCTGGAATTCCTCGGCGATCCGCTCGCCGCGCAGCGTCTTGACCTTCTCGCCGTCGATGAAGACAGGCGCGGCCGGGTTCTCGCCCGAGCCCGGCAGGCTGATGCCGATGTTCGCGTGCTTCGATTCGCCCGGGCCGTTGACGATGCAGCCCATCACCGCGACGTTCATTTTCTCGACGCCCGGATACTCCTTGCGCCAGACCGGCATCTGCTCGCGCAGGTAGGTCTGGATCTGCATCGCGAGTTCCTGGAACAGCGTGCTCGTCGTACGGCCGCAGCCCGGGCACGCGATCACCATCGGTGCGAACGAACGCAGGCCCATCGTCTGCAGGATTTCCTGGCCGACGATCACCTCGCCCGTGCGCGACGCGCCCGGTTCCGGCGTCAGCGAGATGCGGATCGTGTCGCCGATCCCTTCCTGCAGCAGCACGCCGAGTGCAGCCGTCGACGCGACGATGCCCTTCGAGCCCATGCCCGCCTCGGTCAGCCCGAGGTGCAGCGCGAAGCCGCAGCGGCGGCTGAGTTCGCGGTACACGGCGATCAGGTCCTGCACGCCGCTGACCTTGCACGACAGAATGATGCGGTCGCGGCCGAGGCCCAGTTCGACCGCACGCT
Organism: Burkholderia sp. Ac-20392; assembly: GCF_017104585.1. NCBI lineage: Bacteria > Pseudomonadati > Pseudomonadota > Betaproteobacteria > Burkholderiales > Burkholderiaceae > Burkholderia > Burkholderia sp. Ac-20392. Next base: position 9,368 of record NZ_JAAGPB010000147.1, on the reverse strand, counting down.
CGGCCGAGCCGATCGCCGACTGGATCAGCGCCTCGTACATCACGCTCTGCGCATCCCACGGCTGCGAACGCGCGCCGTTCTCGTCCATCATGCGCGCGAGCAGATCCTGGTCGAGACTGCCCCAGTTCACGCCGATCCGCACCGGCTTGTCGTACTTGGCCGCGGCCTCGATCATCTGCGCGAACTGCGTATCGCGCTTCGCGCCCTGGCCGACGTTGCCCGGGTTGATCCGGTACTTCGACAGCGACTCGGCGCAGCCCGGGTAGTCACGCAGCAGCAGGTGGCCGTTGTAGTGGAAATCGCCGACGAGCGGCACGGTCACGCCCATGCGGTCGAGCTGCTCGCGGATCGCCGGCACGGCGGCCGCAGCCTCGGGCGTGTTGACCGTGATGCGCACCAGTTCGGAGCCCGCGTTCGCGAGTTCCTTGATCTGGATTGCCGTGCCGATCGCGTCGGCCGTGTCGGTATTCGTCATCGACTGCACGCGCACCGGCGCGTCGCCGCCGATCGTCACGAGCTGCCCGCCCCAGCGGACATCCACCGCATGCGATACACGGCGCGGCTGATGCCCGCCGAACACCGGCTCGGTTGAACAAATCTGACTGCTGCGTGGGGATTGAGCTTCGGATTGCATCGATAGATCCATTTACGCGGAATGCGCCGCGACGCGGCGCATGAATTGAAAAAGCGCCGTGCCCTCAGGGCCTGCCGATATCGACGACAGGCCTTCGCCACGGCGCTTGACGTCAGGGCAACGTGAACCGCGCCACATTACCCCGCGCTGCCGAATATTTTGCCGGATCGACAGGTTTTCCGTCGAACGCGATCGCGTCGAGGCCCGCCTTGTTGCCGATCGTGACCTTGAACGGGCCGTCGCCCGCGACCTGCTTCGCCTCGCTGCTGTGCACCAGCCCGGAGAACAGCTCCTTGCCGTTCTTGTCGCGCACGCTGAACCAGCTGTCCTGCTTGACCTTCAGTTCCACCATCGACTGACCGGCCGCGACGACGACGCTCGCCGGCTGAGCCGGTGCGGCGGCGCTTGCGGCCGTCGTTGCCACGACGGGCTGCGATGCAGCCGCGGTCACCACCGGCGCCACGGGTGCAGGCGCCGGAGCAGCCGACGCAACGGCCGGCGCCGGGGCTGCAGACGCAACAGCCGGGGCCGGAACCTCATTCGCGACCACAGCAGACGCACCGCCCGAAGCCGCCTCTTCGACGGATGACGACGATGCCGCCGCCGGCACGCTCGCGGCCGACGCGTGCTCCGCGTCGCCGCCTTTGAAGCGTGCGAGCAGGCTCGACGAATCGCCGCCAGTGTGCCACATCAGTACCGCAACCACCGCGACGACGACGATCCCCGTGCCCCACAGCCAAGGGTGATGACGGGACGATCCGCCCAGCGGGATCGAAACACGGCCGCGCGGCAGATCCGTCCCCGACGACGCGGGCATCGACAGGTCGACTTCCGGCACCCCGCGCTCACGGCGCAACGCCTGCGCGAACGGTTCCGGATCGACGCCGAGCATCTTCGCGTAGCTGCGCACAACACCGAGCGCGAATGTCACACCGGGCAAATGGCTGATGTCACCGGCCTCGAGCGCCCGAAGCTTCTGCGGTGCGACCTTGAGTCGCGCCGACACGTCGTCGACGGTCCAACCCCTTGTCTCCCGAAGCTGCGCCAGTCGACTGCCGACTGCCGCAAGCGATTCCAATCCTGCCGGTGCCGGCTTCGCGCCATTCGTCTCTGCGCCGTTAGACGGCTGCGGCTCACTCATCCTTGTCCTCGCGTCGATTCTTCTTCACTGGCGGCCGCCGCCGATTCCCGCCGGCCGGCACCCGCAACTGTCCATACCATGCGCGACGCCGAGGCGCCGCGACCGATCGCTATTCGCGTGTTGTACCGCTTAAAGGTCCTAGCATCCCCGGCTAGGCGTCCCTGTCAAATCGCCCGAACTTCGATGATTTTTCCTGCTGCGCCCGTACGTTCCGCGAGGCGCGTGCGGTCCTTCACTGCGCCGGCCAGCTGGCCGCACGCGGCATCGATGTCGTCGCCGCGCGTCTTGCGCACGGTCGTGACGACACCCGCGTCGATGAGGACCTGCGCAAAACGCTTGATCTGCTCCGGCTTCGAGCGGATGAGGCCCGATTCCGGAAACGGATTGAACGGGATCAGATTGAACTTGCACGGCACGTCGCGCGTGACGGCCAGCAGTTCGCGCGCATGCGCTTCGGTGTCGTTGACGCCGTCCAGCATGCAGTATTCGAAAGTAATGAAGTCGCGCGGCGCGACTTTCAGATAACGCTGGCAAGCCGCCATCAGCTCGCGCAGCGGATACTTCTTGTTGAGCGGCACCAGCTCGTCGCGCAGCGGATCGTTCGGCGCGTGCAGCGAAACGGCCAGCGCGACCGGCAGCTCGGCACCGAGGCGGTCCATCATCGGCACCACACCGGACGTCGACAGCGTAACGCGGCGGCGCGACAGGCCGTACGCGTTGTCGTCGAGCATCAGCCGCATCGCCGGCACGACCGCGCTGTAATTCAGCAGCGGCTCGCCCATGCCCATCATCACCACGTTGGTGACGACCCGTTCGGCCTTGCCGTTCGGGCCGGGCGCACGGCCCAGTGACGCTCGCAATGCAAATTCGGCCATCCGTAGCTGGCCGATGATTTCGGCTGTCGACAGGTTGCGGGAAAAGCCCTGCTTGCCCGTCGAACAGAAGCGGCAGTTGACCGCACATCCGGCCTGCGACGACACACACAGCGTGCCGCGCGTCTCTTCCGGGATGAACACGGTTTCGACCGCATTGCCGTTTCCGACGTCGATCAGCCACTTGCGCGTGCCGTCGGTGGAAACGTGATCGCTGGCGATCTCGGGCATGCCGATCGACGCGCGGCCCTTGAGTTTCTCTCTCAAGGACTTCGCGAGATCGGTCATGCCGTCGAAGTCGCCAGCGTTGTACTGATGGATCCAGCGCTGCAACTGCTTGGCGCGGAACGGCTTCTCGCCGAGGCTGCCGCAGTACGCGACAAGACCCTCGGCATCGAAGTCGAGAAGATTGACGGAAGTTTCGCTCGTCATGATGTGCTGCCTTGCCGCGTGCGCTGAATCCTGCCTACTTGCTGCCAGCCAGGGCTTAGCGCGAGTAAACGTTCATTTCCGGGAAGAAGAACGCGACTTCGACCGCTGCCGTTTCAGCAGCGTCCGAGCCGTGCACGGCGTTCGCGTCGATGCTGTCGGCGAAGTCGGCGCGGATCGTGCCCTTTTCTGCCTTCTTCGGATCCGTTGCGCCCATCAGGTCGCGGTTCTTCAGGATCGCGCCTTCACCTTCCAGAACCTGGATCATCACCGGGCCCGAGATCATGAAATCGACGAGGTCCTTGAAGAACGGACGCGCTGCGTGAACCGCGTAGAACTTCTCTGCGTCAGCACGCGACAGGTGTGCCATGCGCGATGCGACGATCTTCAGGCCGGCGCCTTCGAAACGGCTGTAGATCTGGCCGATCACGTTCTTTGCCACCGCATCCGGCTTGATGATCGACAGGGTGCGCTCGATTGCCATAAAAACTCCAAAAAATTAAGAAGTTACAGGTTCAAATGAATCCGCTATTGTAGCACGATCCCGTGTATCATTGCGATTGAACCCTTACACGCATGAAAGGTTCAGAATCCAAATGTTTTGTGCCGCACGGCCATTGAAACCTCCCGGCACGGAACGTATCTTAGCCATAGCTGCTCCGGTTTGCTGCGCCGCACACCGCGTGTGCCGAACCGGCCCCGGACGCCCATGCGTTCAATGTTAGGAGAAACCATGAACGACTATCCGTACAATTTCGGCCGCGGCGGTTCCGTCAGCACCGCCGAGGTTCGCAACCGCGTGCTGCGGAACACGTACTGGCTGCTCGCGCTGTCGATGGTACCGACCGTGCTGGGCGCCTGGGTCGGCGTCGCGACGGGCTTCTCGCTGTTCGCGGCCACGAGCCCGATGATGAGCCTGCTCGCGTTCTTCGCGATCGCGTTCGGCTTCATGTTCGCGATCGAGCGGACCAAAAACAGCGCGGCCGGCGTGTTCGTGCTGCTCGGCTTCACGTTCTTCATGGGCCTGATGCTGTCGCGGCTGCTGAGCTTCATCCTCGGCTTCTCGAACGGCCCGTCGCTGATCATGCTCGCGTTCGGCGGCACCGGCATCATCTTCGCCGCGATGGCAACGATCGCCACCGTCAGCAAGCGTGATTTCTCGGGGCTCGGCAAGTGGCTGTTCATGGGCGTGATCGTGATCCTGCTCGCATCGGTCGCGAACATCTTCCTGCAACTCCCGGCGCTGATGCTCACCGTGTCGGTACTCGCGATCGCGATCTTCTCGGCCTACATGCTGTTCGACGTCCAGCGCGTCGTGAACGGCGGCGAGACGAACTACATCTCGGCAACGCTCGCGATCTACCTCGACCTGTACAACGTGTTCACGAACCTGCTCGCGCTGCTCGGCATCTTCGGCGGCAACCGCAACTGACGTTCGCTACACCCATGAAAAAAACCGGCCCGCGGGCCGGTTTTTTTACGTCCGCCGCTTGGGCTCAGTCGCGCTCGAACAGTGCGATCGATTCGACGTGCGACGTATTCGGGAACATGTTCACGACACCGGCGCCCTTCAGGCGGTAGCCGGCCTCGTGCACGAGCAGGCCCGCGTCGCGCGCCAGCGTCGACGGGTTGCACGACACGTAGACGATGCGCTTCGGCAGCGGGCCCTCGCCGCTCTGCGCGATCTCGGCCAGCGCCTTCGACACCGCGAGCGCGCCTTCGCGCGGCGGGTCGATCAGGAACTTGTCGAATGCACCGAGCGCGCGGATGTCGTCGCCCGTCACTTCGAACAGGTTACGGCAGGCAAACGTCGTGTGGCCGTCGACACCGTTCTCGCGCGCGTTCGCCAGCGCGCGCGTCGTCAGCATGTCGCTGCCTTCGATGCCCATCACCTCACGCGACAGCCGCGCGAGCGGCAGCGTGAAGTTGCCGATCCCGCAGAACAGGTCGAGCACACGGTCGTCACGGGACGGTGCGAGCAGACGCAGCGCGCGGCCCACCAGCACGCGGTTGATCTGATGGTTGACCTGCGTGAAGTCGGTCGGCTTGAACGGCATGCGGATGCCGAATTCCGGCAGCGTGTAGTCGAGCGATACGTCGAGCGGATAGAACGGCGCCACCGTATCCGGACCTTTCGGCTGCAGCCAGAACTGCACCTTGTGCTCGTCGGCGAACGCGCGCAGCAGCGCTTCGTCGTCCGCGTTGATCGGCTCCAGCACGCGCAGCACGAGCGCCGTGACTTCCGAACCGACCGCGAGCTCGATCTGCGGCATCCGATCGCGGATCGACAGCCCCTCGACGAGCCGGCGCAGCGGCACGAGCATCGCCGACACGTGCGGCGGCAGCACTTCGCAGCTCGTCATGTCGGCGACATAGCTGCTCTTCTTCTCGTGGAACCCGACCAGCACGCCGCCCTTCTTCGCGACGTTGCGCACGGTCAGGCGTGCGCGGTAGCGATAACCCCACGACGGGCCGTGGATCGGCGCGAACATCGTTTCCGCGCGCAGCTTCGCCAGGTGCCACAGGTTGTCCTCGAGCACGCGCTGCTTGACCGCCACCTGTGCGCGCATGTCGAGATGCTGCATCGAGCAACCGCCGCAGGTGCCGAAGAACGCGCATTTCGGCTTCGTGCGCATCACGCTCGGGCGCAGAATGTCGACAACCGTCGCCTGCTCGTAGCTCGGCTTGCGTCGGAAGCTCGAATAGGTCACGCGTTCGCCCGGCAGTGCACCCTCGACGAAGATGACCTTGCCCGGCTCGCCGTCCTCGGTGATCGTGCGGCCGACACCGCGCGCTTCCATGTCGAGCGATTCGATCTCGAGAACCGGGGCGATTCCGGGCGCGACGGGCGCATTTCTAGATTTGCGCGCAGAAGTGGGGACGGCTTCGGACACCAGCTTTTCCTGACAAACGTTGAAGAAGGCGAGATTGTAGACGACGAAGGCCCGCATCGCCCGCTTTGCATGCGGCAAGCGTCGATACTTAAGCATAGACGGCTCGGCATTGCGCCGGAGCGGCCACCTAGGCGGCCCGGGAGCACCAGCGACCGGGTGGGCTCGCGGAGCCGATCCGGGAGCGGCCCTCGACCCGAAACCCGCCCGACAGGAGATTCAACCTTGCGACTGATCGACTGGAACATCCAATGGGGTCGGGACGCGGACGGCGGCGTCGATCTTTCGCGCACCGTCGCGGCGATCCGCGAGCTCGGCGATTTCGACGTGCTGTGCCTGCAGGAGGTCACGCGCGGCTTCGGCGCTCTGCCCGGCCGGCCCGGCGCCGACCAGTTCGCCGAACTCGCGGCCCTGCTGCCCGGATATACGATCGTCGAAGCGATCGGTGCCGACTTGCCGCCCATTGAAACCGGCGCACCGCGCCGCCAGTTCGGCAACGCGATCGCGACCCGGCTGCCGGTCGGGCGCGTGCTTCGCCAGTTGCTGTCTTGGCCGGCCGACGCCGGCGCGCCGTCGATGCCGCGCGTCGCGCTCGACGTCGAGTTGCAGGCGCCTTTCGGGCCACTGCGGGTGGTCACCACGCACCTGGAATATTATTCGGCGCGCCAGCGGCTCGCCCAGGTCGACGCACTGCGCGACCGGCACCGCGAGGCCTGCGCGCATGCGGCACGGCCGGCGCCTGCCGAAACCGCCGAGGGGCCGTTCAGCGCGACCGGCCAGCCGTGCGACGCGATCGTTTGTGGCGACTTCAACAGCGCATTCGGCAGCGAGGCCTATTGCCGATTCCTGGAGCCGATCGCAGAGGCGCCGCACTTCGTCGACGCATGGGTCGCCCGGCACCCCGGCCGCACGCCACCGCCAACGGCCGGTGTCTACGATACGGTTCAATGGTCGGAGGGGCCGCTCGCGTGCGACTTCGTGTTCGTGACCGATACGCTGCTGCCGCGTGTCACGCGCTGCGAAATCGACGGCGACGCGCGCGCATCCGATCACCAGCCGGTGCTGCTCGAACTGACATGATCGCGCCACCGGTCGTGGCGCACCTCGCCCTCGCTACGCGTCGAAGCCGGCCAGGTATTCGGGCCAGTGCGATGCAGGCTCCTGCGCAAGCGAGTTCTTCACGAGCAGGATCTCGTCCGCATACTCGCTCGGCGTCAGGCCGCCGCGCATCAACTGGAACCGGCAATACAGCAGGTAGGTATTGACGACGTCGGTTTCGCAATAGTTGCGGATTTCCTCGATCCGCCCAGCCTGGAACGCCGGCCACACCTGGCTGCCGTCCATCCCGAGCTTGCCCGGAAAGCCGCACATCTTCGCGAGTGCATCGAGCGGCGCGTTCGCGCGCGCCTGATACATCGCGAGCACATCCATCAGGTCGGTATGCCGCGAGTGGTAGCGCGAGATGTAGTTGTTCCACTTGAAATCGCGGTCGTCCTCGCCGAGATCCCAGTAGCGAGACGCGGGAATGCCGTGCACGAGCGCGCGGTAATGGAGCACCGGCAGATCGAAGCCGCCACCGTTCCACGACACGAGCTGCGGCGTGTATTTCTCGATCACGCGGTAGAACGACTGGATCAGCGTCGCTTCGTTGTCCTGCGGCGTGCCGAGCGAACGCACACGAAAACCGTTGTTGTCGCGAAACACGCACGAAATCGCCGCGATGCGTTGCAGGTGGTGCGGCAGGAAATCGCTGCCCGTCTTCTCGCGGCGGGCGGCGAACGCATGTTCGGCCACCGCGGCATCGTCGAGCGTTGCGGGCAGGTCTTCCAGACGGCGAATGCCGTCGACATCGGGAATGGTCTCGATGTCAAAAACAAGAATCGGAGTCATCAGTTACAGAACGGCGTCCTTGCGCACGCCGTTGGAGGCGAAAAACCGCTTGAGGCGCACCAGCGCTTCCTGCTGGATCTGGCGCACGCGCTCGCGCGTGAGCCCCATCTCGTCGGCCAGCTCCTCGAGCGTCGCCGGTTCGATGTGGTTCAGGCCGAAGCGGCGCTCGATTACGTGCCGATGCTTGTCGGACAGCCGCGACAGCCACGCGCGCGTCAGCGTCTCGAGCTCGCGGTGCTGCACCTCGGCGTCAGGCGACTGGCTCTGGTCGTCGGGCAGCAGGTCGAGCAGGCTGCTCGCGGGATCGAGATCGAGCGGCGCGTCGAGCGATGCCGTGTGCTCGTTGAGCGCGAGGATGTCGGTGACTTCCTCGGCGGTCTTGCCGGTGAGATAGGCGATGTCGTCGATGCTGGCTTCGCGGCGCTCGGCCGCTTCGCCCGTCGACATCGAGTTCTTTTCGAGGTGGCGCTTCGCGCGCAGCACCTGGTTCAGTTCGCGGATCACGTGCACGGGCAGGCGCACCGTGCGCGCCTGGTTCATGATCGCGCGCTCGATGCTCTGCCGGATCCACCACGTCGCATACGTAGAAAAACGAAAGCCGCGCGTCGGGTCGAATTTTTCGATCGCATGCATCAGGCCGAGGTTGCCCTCCTCGATCAGGTCGAGCAGCGGCACGCCACGGTTCAGATACCCCTTCGCGATGCTGACGACGAGGCGCAGGTTGCGCTCGATCATCACCTGCCGCGCCTCGAATTCGCCGGCCTTGGCCAGACGCGAATAGCGCTGCTCCTCCTCGACGGTGAGCAGCGGCTTCACGCTGATGCGGTTCAGGTAATGCTGGATCGTGTCGGCCGTGAGTTCGGCCTGCAGCATCGTGCGGAAATCGTCGACATCGGGCGCGGCCTCGGCGCGGCCTTCGCGCTCGTCGTCGCCACCTTCCGCGTCGGAGTCGCGTGCCTCGAGGTCACGCTCGTTGTCCGCGACGTCGTCTTCGTCGTCCGTCGAAGCACCAGCTCGCCCCACCGACGCTTGCGTGGCACGACTGATCTTCTCAGACTCGGCTTGCGGCTCGTGGCGCTTCGATTTCGGCATGGTCGTCTCGGTTATTGAGGCGGCAAATACTTCAGCGGATCGACAGGTTTACCCTGCCGGCGAACCTCGAAATGCAGCATCACGCGGTCGGAATCGCTGTTCCCCATCTCGGCGATCTTCTGCCCCTTCGTTACCGCGTCCCCCTCTTTTACCATCAAAGCGCGATTGTGTGCATACGCCGTGAGGTAAGTTGCATCGTGCTTGATGATAATGAGGTTGCCGTAGCCGCGCAGACCATTGCCGGAGTAGACGACGCGGCCGTCAGCCGCCGCCTTCACGGTCTCACCGGCCGTGCCGCCGATATTGACGCCCTTGTTCTTCGCGTCGTCGAAACCGTTCAGCACCGGCCCGCGCGCGGGCCACGCGAACGTCACGGGGCCGCTCGGCGCGGCTGCCGTATCGCTCGATGCGGCTGCCGA
>NZ_JAAGPB010000013.1:0-61977 GCF_017104585.1 Burkholderia sp. Ac-20392 | reverse complement strand
CGCTGTTCATCGAGGCCGTCGCGCGCGAGCTGGTGATGAGCGGAGCGGATGGCTCGCTCGCGGGGCTGCGGACGACGGAGCCGTGCCCACTCCCGCTCAGTCTCGGCGGGATGCTCGGGCGCGCGTTCGACCGGATCGACGACGCGCGCGACACCGCGCAGCTCGCCGCGACGATCGGGCTCGAGGTGGATGCGCACCTGCTCGCCGCGGCGTCGCCGCATGATCGCGCGACGCTCGACGCGCACCTGCGGCTGCTGCTCGAAGAACGGATCATGTACGCGCAGCATCGGCGCGATCGCGTGTTCTATTCGTTCCGCCATGCGTTGATTCGCGACGCGGCGTACGCGTCGATGCCGCCGGCCGTGCGACGCGCCAACCATGCGCGCGTCAGTCGAGCGCTGGCGGCGCAAGCCGAGCGCGGCGCCGGCGTGCATGCGAACGGTGACGACGGAAACTTCGCGCGCGCGTGCATGTGAATCCTGCATTCGATGCACGGATGTCCCAGCGGCGCCGCAACCCGCGTCCTACAGTGGGCCAGATACGCCGATCCGCCTTTCAGCGCCGGATCGGCCCTTAATCTGGAGACAGCCCCATGACAGCCGAGTACACCCTTCAACACCGGATCGCGGGCGACGCATGCGACGCCGCGCAGGGCGAGTGGTTCGAGAAATTCGAACCGTGCACCGGACACCTGCTTGCACGCGTGGCGGCCGGCACCGGCGCCGACGTCGACCGGGCCGTGCGTGCGGCCCGCGCGGAATTCGACGGCGGGCACTGGAGCCGGCTGCCCGGCGCAGCGCGGGCGAAGCTGCTGCATCGGCTGGCCGACCTGCTCGAGCAAGACGCGGAACGCTTCGTCGAGCTGCTCGCGCGCGAACAGGGGCGCCCGGCCATGGAAGTGCGCATGATGGACCTGCCGATGTCGATCGACACGCTGCGCTACTTCGCCGGATGGGCGGACAAGCTCGAAGGCCGCCAGATTCCGACCGGCGGCTTCATGGGGCGTCCGACGGTCAACTACACGGTGCGCGAAGCGGTCGGCGTCGCCGGCCTGATCGTGCCGTGGAATGCGCCGCTGATGATCGCGTGCTGGAAGCTCGCCCCCGCGCTCGCGGCCGGCTGCACGGTCGTGATCAAGCCGTCGGAGGACGCGCCGCTCGCGGTCGGCGCGCTGGCGGACCTGGCGGCGCAGGCGGGCTTTCCGGCGGGCGTCGTGAATCTCGTGCACGGCATCGGCGCGTCGGTAGGCGCCGCGCTGGTCAATCACCCGGGTGTCGACAAGATCAGCTTCACCGGCAGCACCGAGGTTGGCCGCACGATCGCGCGCGAAGCCGGTGCACAGTTCAAACGGCTGACGCTGGAACTCGGCGGCAAGGCGCCGCAGATCATCTTCGATGACGCGAATCTCGAGCAGGCGATCGCCGGCGTCGCGATGGGGCTGTTCGTCAACCAGGGGCAGACGTGCGCGGCCGGCACGCGCGTGCTGGTGCAGCGCCGTCACTACGACGACGTCGTCGGCGCGCTCGCGCATGCGGCGCGGTCGGTCAGGGTCGGCATGCCGTTCGACCCGGCGACGCAGATGGGTGCGCTGATCAGCGCCCGCCATGCCGATCGCGTGAAGACGCATATCGCGGCGGCGCTGCGCGACGGCGCGACGATGGTCGCGGGCGACGAGCTGGTGCCGTCGCAAGGCTTCTTCGTGCGGCCGACGGTGTTCGCGAACGTCGATCCGGCGATGCGCATCGCGCGCGACGAAGTGTTCGGGCCGGTCGGCACGATCATTCCGTTCGATACGGAAGACGAGGCCGTCGCGCTGGCGAACGACACCGTCTACGCGCTGTCCGCGTCGCTGTGGACCCGCGATCTCGCGACCGCGCACCGCACCGCGGCCCGGCTGCGGGTCGGCGCGGTCGCGGTGAACGCGTGGAGCCCGCTCGACGCGCGGCTGCCGTGGGGCGGCTTCAAGGAGAGCGGCGTCGGGCGCGACCTGTCGCAAAGCGGGCTCGATGCGTACCTGGAGGAGAAGGTCGTCACGATCGCGATATAGCCGCGCACGTTCCGGCACGGAGACACCACAACAACAAGATCGCGGGCGTTGCGCTGCTCGCCCGCCTATCCCACTCGACAGACACATGACTACTCAAGACCTGACCTTCGATTACGTCGTCATCGGCGCGGGTTCCGCCGGATGCGTCGTGGCCGCGCGGCTGATTCAGCAGCATGCCGGTTCGGTGCTGCTGCTGGAGGCGGGCACGCGCGACGACAATCCGTTTCACCGGATTCCAGGCGGCGTGATGCAGGTGTTCCAGAAGAAATCGTGGCCCTACATGACCGAACCGCAGCCGAACGCGAACGGTCGCAGCATGATCATCGCGCAGGGCAAGGTGCTGGGCGGCGGCAGTTCGGTCAACGGGATGATCTACATCCGCGGGCAGCGCGAGGACTACGACGACTGGGCGACGCAGTGGGGATGCACGGACTGGCGCTACGACGACGTGCTGCCGTATTTCATGAAGGCGGAAGCGAACGAAAGCCTGGGGCCCGCGTATCACGGCCAGACCGGCCCGCTGCCCGTCAGCGAGAACCGCTATCGCCATCCGTTGACGGCCGCGTTCATCCGGGCCGGGCAGGAAATGGGGCTGCGCTACGTCAACGACTTCAACGGCGAAGTGCAGCAGGGCATCGGCTATTACCAGACGACCACGCGCAACGGCGAACGCGCGAGCACCGCGCAGACCTATCTGGCGTCGGTGCGCAACGACGCGAAGCTGAAGGTGGTGACCGGCGCGCTCGTGCACCGGATCCGGACCGATGCGGGGCGTGCGGTCGCGGTCGAGTTCAGCGAAGGCGGACATGCGCCCGTGTCCGTGCGTGTGCGCAACGAGGTCGTCGTGAGTGCGGGCGCGATCGGGAGTCCGAAGGTACTGATGCTGTCCGGCATCGGGCCGGCGGAGCACCTGGCCGCGCTCGGGATCGATCCGGTCGCCGCGTTGCCGGTCGGCCAGAACTTCCACGATCATCTGCACATGTCGGTGCAGGCGTCGATTCGCACGCCGGCGAGCCTCTACAGCGAGAACACGGGGCTGCGGGCGATGCGCCATTTCCTGCAATGGAAGTGCTTCAGGAGCGGGCTGCTGACCAGCAACATCCTCGAAGGCGGCGCATTCATCGATACGCTGGGCACCGGGCGGCCGGACGTTCAGTTCCATTTCCTGCCGCTGCTCGACAATTTCGACAACACGCCGGGCGAGAAGCCGCCGGCGAGCGAGCACGGCATGTCGGTCAAGGTCGGCCATCTGCAACCGAAATCGCGCGGGCAAGTGGGGTTGCGCAGCAAGGATCCGGCGGACCTGCCGAGGATCGACGCGAACTTCCTGAGCGACCCGGCCGACCTCGACGGCCAGATCCGGGCCGTGCAGGCCGGGCTCAGGATCCTGTCGGCGAAGGCGCTGCAGGCGCATGTGAAGGAGATCGTCGCGCCCACCCGGATCGATCCGGACGATCTGCCGGCGATCGAACGATTCGTGCGGCAGGACATCAAGACCGTCTATCACCCGGCCGGCACCTGCAGGATGGGCACGGACCCGCGGACGTCGGTGGTCGACCAGAAGACGCTGCGCGTGCACGGCTTCTCCAATCTGCGCGTGATCGACTGCTCGATCTGCCCGCAGGTGCCGAGCGGCAATACCAATGCGCCGGCAATCATGATCGGCGAACGCGGCGCCGATCTGCTGCTCGGTCGATGAAAGAGGCGGCGCAGGGATGACCTGCGCCGGCTTCGCGTCGGGCAACGCCGACGCGGATCCGTTCACCTCAGAGCGGAAACACGGCCTTGAGCCAGAACGCCGCGCCTTCCGGGCGGTTTCGCACATCGGTTTCCATCTGGTATTTGGCGGTCACGAACCAGCCTTTCCCGCTGTCGTACTTGATCGACGGGCCGATCGCGAACGAACGGCCGCGATTGCCGGCGATGGTTTGCCCGGCCTGTGAATCGTCCGTCATCTGCCGGTAGACGTAGCCGCCCGCGCCAACCGTCAAGCCGTTGCCGAAACCCCAGCCCGCCGAATAGTCGACGATGAATTCCTGGCCGGACTGGTAGTCCGTCGCGTGGTTGCGCTGGTTGAAGGTCCACATGAGCTTCGCGTCGAACACCGGCCCGGTACGGCCGCCGTACGAGATGCCCGCGATCGGCTGGATCGCCCAGTAGTGTCGGCCGATGTTGGCCAGGTCGCTCTTGTCGTACCGGCCCGTCGGCGCGAAGACATCGACGGCGAGCAGCGTGTGGAGCGTCGGCGTGACGTGCCAGCCGAGCGCCGGCCCGAACGTCATGTCGCCGATACCGGTCCGCCGCTGCGCCTGCCCGCCCGCGTGCACGTCGAGCGTGACGAGCGGAAGCAGCGCATGCATGGCCAGCGACGCGCCGGCAAACGTGTACGGCGTGACCCACACGATCCGTGGCGTCACCGAATACGCGGTGATGCTGAAGTCCGGTGGCGCGACGTTGCGGCCGTCGTTGTCGCGCAGTTCACCCGCGTGGTAGCGCTCCGCATAGATCAGCGCATAGAGCCCCGGCGGCGGCAGTGCGCAGCACAGGTAGCCTTCCGCCCCGGTCGGGTAGACGGAGCCGCCGCCTTCGGTTGCGTGAGCGCCGTGCGCGACCGCGAGCGCGGACAGCATCACGGAAATGGAAAGTCGTTTCATCGTTTGTCTCCTCCTGCGGCGCGCGAGCGGCCGCCGTTTGTCTTCGGGCGGCGTGAGCGACGGCATCGGCCACGCATGTGAAGGCCGGCTGGAAGCCGGTTTCCGCCCGTCAGCAGGGTGCCGCGCCAGTTTCTTGCTCGCATGTGTTTGCGTGCAGAGCCATCAGGAGTGCGGTGCATCTAGGTGAAATCTTTACTGCGTCAGGTAGCGTTCCGGCCGCGCATGGGAGTTGTGCGAATGTTCTTTTGCGTCGACGCGCCGTACGCTACGAGCCGATCCCCTCTCATCGAAGCTGGCCGGGCGCGTGTCGCCGCACACGCGCCGGAAGCCGGGCGAGTCGATCGTCGCGCCCGCTGCGTGCGCACGCAGGCGGCCACGCAATGGACGTACTTGAAAGCCGGATATTTCTGGAGGCGAACGTCATGATCGATTCGGGAGCGCATCCGCCGCTGCGGGAGGGCGGCGTGTCGTGCTGGTCGGAGCAGATCCGGCATCGGTTCTTTCCGCTGGAGCTCAATGCCGGCGCGTCCGGCGAATTCGACGCAAACGTCGACGTGTTCGATCATGCGCGCTGCCGCGTGGCGCGCATTTCGGCAAGCGCGCATAGCGCCTCCATCGGGCGCGACGCGTGCAAGACGCTGAAGCACCGCTACGTCAAGGTGATCTGGCAACTGAGCGGCGTGGCGAGACTCGAGCAGGGCGCGAGCGAAGTGATCGTGCCGCCAGGACATTTCACGCTGTACGAGGCGAGCAGCCCGTACTGGATTCAAAGCGACGCACACGGCGAATTCGTGACGATGCTGTGCGAAGTGGCCGACCATGACGCGCTGCTGGCGTTGGCCCGGCACGCGATCGGCCGTGCGATGCCGACGACGGGCGGCGCGGCCGTGGCGCTCGCCAGCCTGCAGGCGATGATCGCCGAGGGCCGGCGCATGAATCCGCGCAGCCGCTTCGGCGTGCTGGAACTGGTGGCGACGTTGCTCTCCGAGGCGATCGATTTCACGGACGGCACGGCGCCCGCTTCGCGGCGCAAGATCCGCGAGACGTTGCTGCGCGACGCGCAGCAATACATTCATCGGCATCTGGACGACGGCGAACTGTCGCCCGATCGCATTGCCGCGGCATTGAAGGTGTGCCGCCGCACGCTCTACCAGGCGTTCGAATCGATCGGCGAGCGGCCGCAGGCGATGATCCAGCGGCTGCGGCTCGAGAAGTGCCACGAAGTGCTGTCGCAGACCGGTGCCGACGGGGCGAGCATTACGCGCCTCGCGCTGCAGTCGGGTTTTTCCGATCCGGCGTATTTCGCGCGCCTGTTTCGCCGGCGCTTCGGGGTCACGCCGTCGCAGTGTCGTGATGCGGGGATGCAGGTCGGGGGTGGTGCGGATTCGTCGGGTTAGTCGCGGTTGCATGCATTGGTCGCGATCCGATCCGATCGGAGGATGGCCGATGGCCTGTGACGACGAAGGCGGCAGAGCGGCCGGCTCCGCGCCCGCGTCGTCAGGCGATCCGGGCCCAGGATCGCCGACAGGATTCGCTGGGGCAGCGACCTAGAACCGCGTGCTGAACCCGACCCGCGCAATCGACTGCAGCGCGCCGCTCGACGCGCCGTTCGCATCCATCACGCCGTTGATCTGCGCGTTGCTGCCGTGGTTCGCGCGCTGATGCACGCCCGCCACGTACACCATCGTGCGTTTCGACAGCCAGTACTGGACGGCGGCCAGGAACTGATGCGCGTGCGCGTTGTCGAGCGTGTCGTTGCCTTTCATGTACGTGTAGCTCGCGCCGATCACCCACGCCGGCGACGGTCGCCACGCGGCGCCGGCTTCCGCCGACCACGCGCCCGCGCCGTTCTGTGCGTTGTGTACGGTCGTGACGAGCGCTTTCCCCGTGACCGTGCCGAGCGTGTAGTGCACACCCGCGCCCCAGTTGCGCACGCTGGTTGGCGGCAGCCCGTCCGTCGCACCGTACTTCTGGTTCGTATAGGCCGCGCCTGCGCCGAACGGGCCGTTGTCGTAGCTTGCGCCGACGCTCACCGTGTTGTTCGCGCCGACCGACCCGGCGACGTTCCCGAAGCCGTACAGCGCGCCGAAGGTCAGGCCCGACAGCGACGGGCTCGTGTACTTGACCGAATTCGCGACACGATTGCTGCCCGCGACGCGATCCCAGTCGAATGCGCCGGTCGGGTTGTTCGGCAACGCGAGCTTGTCGAACGGGCCGTTGCGAAAGCCGTACAGGCCGACGAGATCCTGCGCGATCTCGTTGCCGCTCGCGGCCAGCGCGTCGACCATGAACTCGTACTGGTTGCCGAGCGTCAGCTTGCCGTAGCGGTCGTTTTCCACGCCGACATAGGCCTGGCGCGCGAACAGCCCGCCGCCGATGATCGAGCCGTTGCCGAGCGAATACTGGTTGACGAGCCGGAAGATCGCGCGCGTGCCCGCGCCGAGATCCTCCTTGCCTTCGAAACCGAGCAGGTTCGGGAAGAAGATGTTGTCGTCGAACTTCGCGGCGCCGTGGCCGCCCTGATTGCTGACATAGCTGATGCCGGCGTCCATCAGCCCGAACATCGTCACGCTGCTCTGCGCGAACGATACGGCGGGAATGGCGCATGCCGCGAGCGCCAGAAGGGTCTTTTTCGTCATCTCCAATGTGCTCCTCACATGTTTCCGATCGGATCGGATATTTTTGATTGGACTACTGATTGATATGAACAAAGCTGAACCGGATGAATCCCGGGTCAGTGGCAACCTAAGAAAGTCGGTATGTGATGGGCATCGGCAGAAATCGCGAGCGAGCCTGCCGATGCTCGTCCAGCAGCGCGCTAGACCGTCGAATACCCGCCATCGACCGGCACGACCGCGCCGGTCACGAACGATGCACCGGGCGAGCACAGGAACAGGATCACGTCCGCGACTTCGTCGGCCGTGCCCCAGCGCCCGAGCGGCGTGCGTTCGAGGATGCGCCGCGACGCCTGCATGTCGGCCATCAGGCCGCTGCTGAGGGGCGTGTCGATCCAGCCGGGTGCGACCGCGTTCACGCGAATGCCGCGATCGGCCCACGCCTGTGCGAGCGAGCGCGTGAGCTGCGCAATGCCGCCCTTGCTCGCGCTGTACGCGGGACGGTCCTTGCTGCCGAAATACGTGTACATCGACGCGACATTGACGATGCTGCCGCCGTGCGCCGACAGCGCCGGCCGTGCGGCGTCGGACGCCCGCATCACCGACGTCAGGTTCACGTTGAGCACGAGCTCGAACTGGTCCATCCGGTATTCGTCCGCGTGCCGGCTGATGCCGACGCCGTTGACGAGCACGTCGAGCCGCGGCAGGGCCGCGATCGTGCGGGTCAGTGCATCGCTGTCGGTCACGTCGAGTTCCACGCAGCGGATGCCGGCATGCACGGGTGCGTGCGGGCCGGCCGCGTCGAGCCCGAGCGCGACGACCGACGCGCCGGCTTCCGCGAACCGTATCGCCGTGCGCGCACCGATACCCGACGTGCCGCCCGTCACGACGACGGACTGGCCCTCAAACGCCCACTGACGACTCATGCTCGACGCTCCCGATGGTGTGTGCGCGACGGGCCGGCCGTCGCGCGGGTGAAACGAGGATCTTGATCTGCGCGCGGTCGGCGAGCAGCGCGTCGAAGCCGTCGGCGACGGCGTCTTCGAGCGACACGGTGCGCGTGACGATCGACGTGAGGTCGAGCGCGCCCGACGCGACGATGCGCAGCAGATCTTCGTACGCATGCCGGTAGCCGACGCTCGCCGTGAAGGTCAGCTCGTCGTTGACCGCGCGGAACGCGTCGAAGCCGGCATGCGGCATCAGGCCGACCATCACGACGCGGCCGCCCTTGCGCAGCGCCTGCATCGCCGATTCGAACGTGGCCGGCAGGCCGGCCGCTTCGAAACTCGCGTCGACGCCGAGCCCGCCCGTGGTCGCCCGGATCGCGTCCTGCAGCGCGGGTGCACCGAGTGCGCGTGCATCGAACGTATGCGTTGCGCCGAAGCGCGTGGCCGCCTCGAGCCGTTCGGGCGACACGTCGACGGCCACGATCGTGGTCGCCCCCTGCAGCTTCGCGAGCATGATCAGCAGCAGCCCGATCGGCCCGAGCCCGAATACCGCGCAGGTCTCGCCGAGCCGCAGTTCGCCACGCCGCAACGCGTGCAGTGCGACGGCCGCCGGCTCCATCACCGCGGCCTGTTCGAGACTCACGCCGTCAGGCAGGCGATGCAGCATGTACGCGGGCACGACCGCGAAGTCGGCCATGCCGCCGTCGCCCATCAACCCCGCGAAGCCCATCGACACGCACAGGTTGTACGACCCCGTGCGGCAATACGCGCACTGGCTGCAGCGATACTCGGGCTCGACCGCGACGCGATCGCCCGCGCGCAGCGCCGTCACGCCTTCGCCGACTTCGACGACGGTGCCGCAGAACTCGTGGCCGAGCGTCAGCGGCGCGGTGCGGCGCGACAGCGGATGCGGCGTGTCGACCGGTATCGCGTGCGGGCCGTCCGCGTATTCGTGCAGATCGCTGCCGCAGATTCCGCAATACGCGACCGCGATGCGCACGTCGCCGGGGCCGACGCGCGGCGTGTCGATTTCCACGAGACGGACGTCGCGCGGGCCATGCCATTGAAGTGCCCGCATGTCAGCGACCTCCGAGGTTTTGTGCATCGAGACGGCTCGCGGCGGTGCCGGCGAGTGCGCGCTTGCGCAGCACGGCAGGCGCGGTTTCGACGAGGCCGAACGACAGCACGCACGCGAGGATCGCGCCGGCGGCCGACGTCCACATCGCGAACTGCAGGCCGTACCTGTCGGCCGCGAAGCCGGCGACGGTCGGCGCAACGAAGCCGCCGATCAGCTCGCCCGCACCCATGATCAGGCCGAGCGCGCTGGCGATCGCGCGCGGCGGCACCGTTTCCGCCGGGATGGTCGCCATGAACAGCGTGAAGCAGCCGAGGCCCGTGTACGTGGCGAACACGAGCGCGCCGAGCGCCCAGAGCGAGCCGGCATGGATCAGCACGACCGGGCACACGGCCGCGACCAGTGCGAACACGATCATCGTCGGCTTGCGGCCGATCCGGTCGGAGATCGCCGGCACCGCGAAGCCCCAGAACACCCATG
Organism: Burkholderia sp. Ac-20392; assembly: GCF_017104585.1. Lineage (NCBI taxonomy): Bacteria > Pseudomonadati > Pseudomonadota > Betaproteobacteria > Burkholderiales > Burkholderiaceae > Burkholderia > Burkholderia sp. Ac-20392. The sequence continues at coordinate 52,159 of NZ_JAAGPB010000013.1, read as the reverse complement.
CGGCGCCGAGGCAGGTCATCACGACGCCCATGTCGGACGGCGACAGATGGCGGCTTTCCACGAGGAACACCGGTGCGAACGAGATGATCACGATGAACCACGTGAGGAAGAAGCAGCTGATCAGCATGCAGAGCAGGATGTTGCGTTCCTTCAGCAACGCCCAGCGGCTGACTGCCGCGCCGCTTGCGGCCGGCGCGCCGGCGGGATCGGCCTGCGCGTGCCGCACGCCGCCGGGCGGCACTTCGCGCACCCAGCGCCAGATGCAGAACGCGATCAGGAAGCCCGGAACGCACGACACGTAGAATGCTTCGCGCCAGCCGTATGTGGTCGCGATGCCGATGACCACCGGCGGGCCGATCATCGCGCCGAGCAGGCCGGCGGCGGAGCCTTGCAACAGGCCCATGTTCAGCCCGCGGCGGCTCGGCGTCGAGCTTTCGACCATCAGCGATTGCGACAGCGGCAGCACGGGGCCTTCGGCGATGCCCATCAACGCGCGGAACGCGATCAGGCTCGCGAAGCCGCCGACGAGCCCCGACAGCGCCGAACACACGGAAAAACCGAGCACGGCCGCGATCAGCAGCGGCTTGCGCGTGCCGCGCGCGTCGGACCACGCACCCGTCGCGGCGCCGGACAATGCCCACGTGAGCGCGAGCGCGGACGACACCATGCCGAGCTGCGTATTCGTCAGGTGCAGCTCGGCCGACATGAACGGGAACAGGAACGACAGCGCGAGGCGGTCGAAGAACACGAAGCCGAACGTCATGAACAGGATCAACAGCAGCCTGTTCTCGTACGTCCAGGCGGATCGGGAGGAGGAAGGGGATGTCATGGTGAGCCTCGCCGCGCGTCAGCGGAACAGCTTCTCGATCGCTTGCGCGCCGAGGCCGACCTTCTCGTAATGCGCCTTGCACATCGCGATGTACGAGTGCACGTCGAAGTAGCCGTCGGGATTCCCTTCCTCGTCGAGCCAGATCAGCGGCCCCTTGACGATGAAGAACGCGCGCATCGGCTCCGGGTGATCGAACGCGACGAGCGTGTGACCTTCGCCCGGCGTCTCGTACACGAAATCGCCGCGCGTCGCGGTCCATTCGTGCTCCAGATAACCCCACTTGCCCGACAGCGTGTAAGCGAACACCTCGTGCGGGTGATAGTGCCGGTTCACGAGCCCGGCTTCCTTGGCCATCAGGATGTCGCACCATTTGTTCTGCGACGGCGAGATCCACAGCGGCCGTGACGAAACCGTTTCGGTGAACGGAACGTAATAGCGCTCGTCGTCGGTGGCCGCGTTCGCGATGTACGCTTCGGGCAACGCATCGGGCTTGAACGGATTGGCAATCGGTGGAATGTTTTGCCAGAATTCGGCTACGGCTTTGTCGACCACGGTTTGTCTCCTGGTGTATGAGTTGTCGTGGGCTCGACTTTAGCCAGCCGGTGCGCGCCGCTCTTGACTGGGTTGGCCGAATTGCTTGACCGCGCCGGACATTGCATCGCACCAAAATCCAGACGAACCATCCCCCAATCCGTGCTGCTCCGCACGACAGGCGCCAGCAGGAGGCGACGTGACGAATTCGACCGTTTTTTCCCGCACGCGAGGCTCGACGGCCGACGTGCCGGCGCGCGACAGGATGGCGTACTGGGACGCGTTCAATGCGGCGACGCTGGTCGGGCTGCGCTGTTCGTCGCTGTCGCCGGCCGGGCTCGAGGTCGAGAAGACCGATATCGCGCTGCCGGGCCTCGGCATCGCGGACATCAGCGGCCAGGATCACGTGATCGAGCGCAGCCCCGCGCTGGTGCGCCAGTTGCCGAAGGAGTCGCTGTTCGCGTGCCAGATCCTGAGCGGGCGCGCGTATTTCATCCAGCGCGACCGCTGCCTGCTCGCGGACGCCGGCGATGTCGTCGTCTACGACACGCGCGTGCCCTATCTGTTCGGATTCCTGACGCCGATGCGGCAGCTGCTGATCGATATTCCGATCACCACGTTCGACGACCGGCTCGATGCGGAACTGGCCGCGCTGCCGCTGCGGATCGCGCCGAAGCCGGGCGCGGGTGCGATGCTCGGCGCGACGTTGCGCGCGAGCGTCGAGCGCTTCATGAAGGATCCGGTCGAGCGTGACGCCGCGCGGTTCGCCGAACACACGCGCACGCTGATCGCGGAACTCATCGATGCGGAGGTGAACGGTGCGGGCGCGTCGCGTGCGTCGCTGTCGTATCTGCTGACCGCGAAGCAGTACATTACGACGCATCTCGGCGACCCGGAACTCGGGCCGCAGGCCGTCGCGGACGCGGTCGGGCTGTCGCTGCGGCATCTGAGCCGGCTCTTCGCGGCCGAAGGCGAGTCGATCACGCAGCACATCTGGTCGGAGCGGCTGTCGCATGCGCATCGCGAGCTGACCGATGCGCGGCTGCGCAAGACGAGCGTCGGCGAAATCGCGTTCCGCTGGGGCTTCTCGAGCCAGGCGCACTTCAGCCGTGCCATTCGCGAGCGCTACGGGGCGTCGCCGATGGCGCTGCGCGACGCGGCGCGCACGGCCGGGAGTTGATTCCGGCAAACGATGCGGATGGAGTGGCGGCGCGTGAAACACGCGCCGTTTTTTTATTGTCGTGAACGAAAGCGCCCGCGCGCCGTGTTGCGTTACTCCGCCAGCAGGAACTCGGCGCAGCGCTCCGCGATCATGATCGTCGGCGCGTTCGTGTTGCCGGACACGATGCGCGGCATCACCGACGCATCGCAGATCCGCAATCCGTCGACGCCTTGCACCGAGAGGCGCGGCGTGACGACCGCATGCTCGTCGTTGCCCATGCGACAGGTGCCGGCCGGGTGATAGACGGTTTTCGCGCGGTGCCGCACATAGTCGGCGAGTGCCGTGTCGGTCAACGTCTCGGCTTCGCGCACGATACGTGCAAGCGACGGCGCACGGATGATCTGCCGCGCGAGCGCGACGCCGCGCACGAGGCCCTCGACATCGGCCGGATCGGACAGCGCGCCGCTGTCGAACAGGATCGGCGCGGCCGGATCGTTGCCGCGCAGTTGCACCGAGCCGCGCGAGCGCGGCCTGAGCAGGCACGGGTTGATCGACAGGCCGTGGCCGGGCAGCGGCTCGCGATCGACGTCGCCGACGAGCGTCGGCAGCACATGGAACTGGATGTCCGGGCGGCCGCTGCCGGTGGTGTCGACGAACGCGCCGGATTCGACGACGTTCGACGTCAGCAGGCCCGTGCGGGACAGCATCCACTGCAGCCCGTGCCGTAACGCTTTCAGTCCGCGATCCTCACCCAGCAGGCTGACCGGCGCGTGGCTGCGGCCGTAGATCGAGACTTCGAGATGATCCTGGTAGTTCGCGCCGACGTCGCGGCTGTCGTGCAGCACGTCGATGCCGTGCGCGTGCAGGTGTGCGCCGGGCCCGATGCCCGACAGCATCAGCAGCTTCGGCGTGCTCAGCGCACCGGCCGCGAGCACGACGTCGGCGCGCGCGGCGGCCGAACCCGTCGCGCCGCTCTCCGTCCGCCACTCGACGCCGGTCGCGCGCCGGCCGTCGAACCGGATGCGCGTGACGCGGCAGCCGGTCAGCACGCGCAGGTTCGGGTGGCCGATCGCGTCGGCGAGATAGGTGGCCGCGGTGCTGCCGCGCTGTCCGTCGAAGATCGTCGTGTGGTAGAAGCCGACGCCATGTTGCGCGGCGCCGTTGAAATCGTCGTTGTACGCGATGCCGGTTTCCTGTGCGGCCTTCACGAACGCGAGGCTCAGCGGATGCCGGAAGCGCGTGTCGCCAACCTTGAGTGGCCCGTCGATGCCGTGAAACGGCTCGGAGAGCCGCAGGTGCGATTCGGCGCGCTTGAACACGGGCAGTACGTCGTCCCAGCCCCAGCCGGTGCAGCCGAGCGCGGCCCAGTCGTCGTAGTCGTCGCGCGTGCCGCGCACGTACAGCATCGCATTGACCGAACTGCCGCCGCCGAGCGTGCGGCCCTGCGGCACGTAGGTCTTGCGTCCCGCCGCACCGGCTTGTGGCTCGCTCTCGAACGTGACCGTGCGCCGCGTGCCGAGCACGCGGATGAACGTCGCCGGAATCCGGATGAACAGGCTGTCGTCCTTCGGGCCGTCCTCGAGCAGCAACACGCGCCTGCCGGCCTTCACCAGGCGGTGCGCAACCGTGCAACCGGCCGAACCGCCGCCGACGACGATATGGTCGTACGTCTCCATCCCGCTTCTTCTCCTCGCTGTCGGGCGGCGAAACGAGTGCCGCCGCGCAGGAAGTCAGCTTAGCGACCGCTATGCGGCCCCATTTGACCGGGACGGACGCCGTGCTTGCCTCGCAGGGACACGGCGGCGGGTGGCGGGTGGCAGATGGCGGACTAGCGCGCGTCGGCCGGCGCCGGCGCGCGGGTATCGCTCGGCGTCTCGCCGAAGCGTGCGCGATAGCTGCGGCTGAAGTGCGCGCTGTTGTTGAAGCCCCAGCGGAATGCGATCTCGCTGACCGTCAGGTGCTTCAGCGAACGGTCGCGCAGGTCGGCGCGGCAGCGTTCGAGCCGCCGCGCGAGGATGTAGCGCGTGAGCGGCATCCCTTCGATTTCGAAGACGCGCGCGAGCTGGCGCGGCGACAGGTTGATCGCGCGGCTCACCGACTGGCTGTCGAGATCGTCGTCGGCGAGATGGCTGTCGATGAACGCCTTGGCGCGCGACAGCGTGTGGACGGTCGACTTGGTCGGCGATGCGTCGCCGTCGCGCAGCCGCAGCATCGACTGCACGAGATCGAGGATCGCGGCGGCGCGCCGTTCGCGTGCATCGGGCGTCGGCTCCTGCGGCGCGGCTAGCAGCGCATAGACCTGCCGCACGGCCCACGATGCGACGCCGTCGTCGCGATCGATCTTGACGAGGCTGCGGTAGCGCCACGGACCGACGCGCGCCTCGAACACGTCGCGCGGCACGTCGAGCACGGTCATCGCCATGTCGGCGGGAAAGCCGTGGCCGTACGGCATCGACGTGTCGTAGAGGACGAGGTCGCCGGGCCCGTGCTGCATGCAGTCGACATCCTGGAACGTATAGCCTTGCCCGGCGTGCATCAGGCAGATGAACACGGCGTCGCGCTGGTCCGCGTGGATGTTGTGCGACGTGCGCACGACCGCGTGCCGGTTCGCGACGATGTCGCAGGCGCCGAACAGCCCGAGATCGCGCCTGCGCAGCGATGCGTCGATGCCTTCGGACGACTTGCCGCTGCATTCGATCCGCACGAGCGTGCGAGCGACGTGGTCGACCCAGAAGTCGACGCGTTCGTGGCCGCGTACGGCGCGCGTCGAGATCGTGGCGATCTCCGTGCTGGTGTCCGGCATGACGTTCTCCCAATGACCGCCTGAGCGGCGCAGTCTCGGGCAGGTCGAATGGCGCGGTCAATCCGTGAAAGACCCGGGACAGGCGCGTGACGCGCTTGCAGCGGGGCGTTGCGGCGGCAAGCGCGATCGATGTCCGGCTGAGTCAACACGAGCGGCCGTGCCGGTCAAAACGCGAGGGCGGTTTTCGGCTATGCGGCGTGCATTTCGCTACGCACGGGAGACAGGTGACGCCGGCTTACTTTGACGAAGACGACGTCAGCCCGAGCGGCACGTCCTCCTCATAACCCATCTTGCCGCCGCGGTACTCGACGCTGACGTAGCCGGCCCGCCGCGCGTCGGCGACGTTCGCGTAGATCGACGTCATCACCATCCCCGCGTCGCAGTCGAGCGGAATCGTGCGGTCGATGCGGCCCGTCGCGATGTTGATGGCCCGCAGCGACTGCATCGCCATGCCGCACTTGTCGGACAGCGCGTAGACGCCGACCAGCATGTGCGTCTTCGTGCGATACCACATCGGAATATCGACGGTGCCGTCGAGCTGGAGGTGATCCTGATCGTTGTCGTTCAGCCGCCCGACTTCGTTCAGCGTGATCGGGAATGTCTTGCGGCCGTCGTCCCAGGCGCCGGTGGCCGTTTTACCGGAGACGTTCAGCGCGATCGGGCAGGGCTTCGGTCGCGACGGCGAGGCGGCCGGTACGACCGGCGAGTCGGCATTCGATGCGGGCGGCGATGCTTCGCACAGCGTCATGCGGCCGTCGGGCTCGCGGTGGCCCTGCAACGGGATCGGCTTGCGATGCGCGTCGTAGTAGTAGCTGCCGTCGACGCGCCAGCGGCCCGCGTCGTTGCGGTTGATTGCGTCGTAGGTCTGCAGCGACACGTGGACGGGGGCATTGCCGATCGTGCCGGTGTAGTTCGCGACTTCGTACCAGCCTGCGTAAGACGCGGCCGGCGCGCACGCGAGCAGTGTGGCGAGCATGGCGGCGAACGGGGGAACGTAGCGGGCGCGATGGGTGTTCCGGGGCATGGGCGGTCTTTGTGCGTGATGTGGGTTCGGGCGTCACGGATCTCGGTGCGACCGTGTCGTGCCGTGCGGCGGGCCGCCCGGACCCGTGCCATTGTATTCACCCGCCACTCACGAATGACCCGCCCCCGCGAATGCGGTGACAAGAGCGCGCACATGACACAGGCCGGTCGCGGAACCGCGCAGACTGCGCGATCCGACCGACCGGCCTGCTGCCACCGACTTCAGCCCGCACTCGCCTCGTCGATCCGGCGGATGTCGTCCTGATCGAGCTGAACGCGGATCGCTTCGCCGAGCGATGCCAGCTGCGCCAGCGACGTCGCGCTCGCGATCGGCGCGGTGATCGTCGGCCGCGCGATCTGCCATGCGAGTGCGATCGTGGCCGGCTGCGTGCCGTGCTTCTCGGCCACCGCATCGAGCGCCGCCAGAATACGCAGCCCGCGTTCATTGAGATACCCGGCGACGCGATCGCCGCGCACGCTCTTCTTCAGGTCGGCCTCGCTGCGGTACTTGCCCGACAGGAAGCCGCTCGCGAGCGCGTAGTAGTTGACGACGCCGAGCTTCAGGTCGCGCACGACCGGTTCGAGATCGCTTTCGTAGTCGGCGCGGTCGAGCAGGTTGTACTCGGGCTGGATGACCTGGTACGCGGGCAGGCCGTCGCGCTGGCTGATGTCGGCCGCTTCGCGCAGGCGCGCGCCGCTGTAGTTCGATGCGCCGATGATCCGCACCTTGCCCGCGTCGATCAGCGTTTGATAGGCGCCGAGCGTTTCTTCGAGCGGGGCCGTATCGGCAAGGTCGCGATGCGAGAAATACAGGTCGATGTAGTCGGTCTGCAGGCGGCGCAGCGACTCGTCGGCGGCTTTCAGGATGTTGTCTTTCGACAACCCCGCGCGCGCGCCCAGCAGGCCGACCTTGGTCGCGATCACGACCTGCTCGCGCTTGCCGGTACGCTTGAGCCACTTGCCGATGATCGTTTCCGATTCGCCGCCGTGGTTGCCGGGTACCCAGGCCGAATAGACGTCGGCCGTGTCGATGAAGTTGATGCCGGTGTCGGCGAGCGCGTCGAGCAGTGCAAACGATGCGTTTTCGTCGACGGTCCAGCCGAAGACGTTGCCGCCGAACGCGAGCGGCGAAACCTGGATGGTCGACGTGCCGAGAGTGCGGTATGCCATGTTCTGCTCCGATAGCTGCGGGTGAAGGGATGGGACTGCGGGAGGTGAAGCCGGTCGCGTTGAGACGGCGAAGCGCAGCACGAGGTTCCTCCCTCGGCACGCGAACCGACGTGTTTCGAGGCCGTGTGCCGGGATGCCGGACAAGGCGACGTCATGACGGTGCCGACATCCGTTCGAGCGTCGTACCCGGCATGGGTAAGGTGCTGTATTTATTACCGATTTTCCTGGCGGCACTAGGGAAATGACGCAGGACGTCAATGTTGTCGCGGTGCGTTGTCTACGATATCCTTTCATCCCAAAAATATGGGAGGCAGCGGGCCGCTGCCACACGAACGAAAAATCATTCTGAGGCGGTCATGGCTGACCTTGCGGCATTTATTCGGACCCCGTTTTTCCTGCAAGACAAGCGCCTGCTCACGCTGTCTTTCCCTCACGACGACGCACCTTCGGTCACCGACTCGTATGGCCGGCACCGTCCGGCGCGGCTGGTCGTCGAGCGGCTCGTCGCGCACGAAGGGCTCGGGATCGACTTCACGTTCGAACTGACGCTGCTGTCCGGCGAGGCGGGCGCCACGCTGGACGACATGCTGGGCAAGCTGCTCGCGGTGTCGATGGTGCGCCCGGATGGCGGCCTGCGCCATTTCACCGGTTATTGCACGGAGTTTGCGCTCGTCCGCAACGACGATTCGGTCGCGGAATATCGTGCCGTGCTGCGTCCGTGGAGCCACTTCCTGCGGACGCGCGTGAACAACCGCCTGTTCCTCGGCCAATCGCTTCAGCAGCAGATCGGCACGCTACTCGCCGATTACCAGGGGCTCGCGCCGTCCTGGGAGTGGCGTGTGCGCGGTGACGATCCGGCGCGCACGATGAACGTCCAGGGTGGCGGCCTCGGCGAAAGCGACTGGAACTACCTCGTTCGCCATCTGGAAGCCATCGGCTACCTGTACTGGTGGGAGCATGACGAGAAGGGGCTGAAGCTGGTCGTCGGCGACGACAGCACGGTGCAGTGTCCGGCCATCGACGGCCGATCGCCGGAGATCCGCTTCCAGACGCACGACGGCCCGATGGCCGCGGACGCCATTTCGCAGTGGTCCGCGGTACGGTCGCTCTCCGCGGGCAGCTACAGCGCGACGGCGTTCGACTTCAAGACGCCGCATGCCGCGAGCGCGCAGATCCCCACGCTTCATCCGCCGGGTGTCGCGCCGCAAGTCGAGCACCATGAGTACGTGGGGCACTACGGTTTCGTGAAGGAAACGCGTTCCGGCGATGCGCTGGCGCGTGTGCGGATGGAAGAGATCGAGGCCGCGGCTTCGCGTTTCGACGCGGCCGGCAACCATCACGGCATCTTGCCCGGACGCTGGTTCCAGCTGTCCGACCACTTCAGCACGTCGTCGGGCAGCCCGGAGGATCATCGGTACCTGATCCTCGAGGCCCGTCACGAAGCGGCGAACAATTATCTGCAGGCCGACGGCAAGCCCGAATATCGCAACCGCTTCGTCGCGGGCCTCCGGCATACACCGTGGCGTCCGGGCCGCGGCTTCAACAGCGAGCCCGTGCGGGTGCTGGCGCCGCAAACCGCGACCATCGCGGGCGCGAAGGGCACCGGCAGCGTCGACGTCGACGAGTACGGTCGGGTCTGCATCGTGTACCACTGGGATCGTGCGGCGCAGACCAGCGCCCGGATTCGCGTGGCTGCCGGCTGGGCCGGCGGCGAGAAGGGCATGATCGCGCATCCCCGCGTGGGCAGCGAGGTGGTCGTGATGTGCCTCGACGGCAATCCCGACCGGCCGATCGTGGCGGGTACCACGTACAACGCGGAACGGATGCCGCCGTGGGCGCTGCCCGACCAGCAGATGCTGACTGGGCTGCGCAGCCGCGAGTTGTCGGGCGACACCGGCAACGCGGCGGGCGGCCGCTCGAACCACGTGCTGCTCGACGACACGCCGCAGCAGCTCCAGCTGAAGCTGCGCAGCGATACCGACGCCAGCGAACTGACCCTGGGACACAACGTCCGCATCGACAATACGCAGGGACGCACCGATCAGCGCGCACGCGGTTTCGAGTTGCGTACCGACGCGCACGGTGCGGTTCGGGCGGCCAAGGGCCTGCTGGTGACCAGCGAAGCGCGCTACGACGCGCGCGCCCATGCGACGGACATCGACGAAACCGTCGCGCGTCTCGACAAGGCGCACGACCTGCACGAATCGCTGTCGGGTTCCGCGCACGACGTGAAGGCGCAGGCGTCCGGCGACCAGGATGCCGTCCACCAGGCGCTCAGGACGCAGAACGAAGGTCTCAAGGGCAGCGGCGGCAATCCGCAGCAGGGCGAGTATCCGGAGTTCTCGCAGCCGTTCCTGGCGCTCGCCAGCCCGGCGGGCATCCTGGCCACGACGACGGGATCGACCCACGTCGCGAGCGGCCAGCACGTCGCGCTGACGAGCGGAGCCCACACGAGCATCGGTGCGGGCAAGAGCATGCTGGTCAGCGCGCAGGAGGCCGTGCGCGTCGCCGCGTTCGAAAAAGGCATCCGGCTCGTGGCGGCTGCCGCCGACATCGACATCCAGGCGCTGAAGGACAGCATCAACGTGCTGGCCAAACTGGACGTGAAGGTCGATGCGAACCGCATCACCATCACGGCAAAGGAAGAAGTCCTGATCAACGGCGGCACCAGCTATACGCGCTGGAACGGCAGCGGCATCGTCCATGGGACCAAGGGCGCATGGACGGCGCATGCCGCATCGCATGCGTTCATCGGGCCGGACAGCCTGCCGGTGCCCGCGCAGGCGTTCCCGGGCACGGCGTGCGCGCCGTGCATGGTCAACGCGGCATCGATGGCGTCGCCGTTCGCGGCCAAGGCTTGAGGCAGGGCAACGCATGACGAACGAGTTGAAGGCCGCACAGGCGGTCGATGCGCTTCAGGCCGCCTTGTCGTCACAGGACGGGCTGCGCGCTTACGTCCTGATCGACGGTGCGTTGCTGGCGACGTTGCCGGATGAGGAACGGGCATCGTGGCCGGCGTTTGTCGCCGCATCGCTGCTCGACAACGCCGACGACGACGCGCGGATCGTCGGGCCTCTGCTGTTCGAATGGCAGCCGGCCGGCGACAGCGCCAACGACAGCGCCGATGCAGCGGACGACACCGATCCGCGGGACATTCCGTGGCCGGCGGCGAGCGTGCTCGTTTCACAGCTGACGCTTGTGCAACTGGCTGCGCATCTCGCGCCGATGGTGGATGTTCAGCTCGAGCAGATGGAAAGCGCGATGCTGATGCGGTTCTTCGATCCGCGCGTGCTGCCGTTCTGGCTCGACATGCTGCCTGCGGCGCATCGCGCGTATCTGGCGCAAGGCGTGCGGCACTGGATTCATCTGGATGCCGAACTGACGATCCGGACGACGGAAATCACCGCGCCTGCGAACGTCAAGCAGGTTGCCGAGTTTCCGCTGCAGTTGTCCCAGGCACAGGAGGACGACCTGCTGGCGGCCTGTTATCCGTACACGCTGATCGAGCGGCTTCGCACCGAGAAGCCCGCGCTGCTGGCGTCGTTGCCGGCCGCGCAGCACTACGGTTTCGTGCGCGATCAGCTGGCGCGGTGCCAGGCGCATGGCGCGGAAAGCGCGGTGTCGCTGCTGATCTACTGCGAACTGGCGCTGCGGTACGGCCCGCGCTTCGACGAGCATCCGGAGATGGCCGCCGTGTTCGACGCGGTGGCGCAAGGGGAAGACTTTCCGCAGGCGCTGGCGCTCGTGCCGGCCGAGGGCTGGCAGCAGATGCAGGGCGTGGCGGAGTGACGGGCGCGCGCGATGAGTCGTCCCGACCGGACATGCGTTCCGGATGTCGCGGGCGGCACGAAGAAATCGAATGGAAAAGAAGGATGTTCAATATGAACCGCGGCTGGATTACGTTGCTGTCCGTGATGGTTTTCTCCACGGCTGCATGCAGCAAGACCACGGGCGATGCCGAAAAGGACAGCCTCGCGCCCGGCGAAGTGAATAAATGGAACGACCCGAACTACGACATCATTACCGCCGGGTCCTTCAACTATACGGATTACGACATCTACGGCGTCTATCTCCTGCCGCCGGACAAGAGCAGCCTTGACGACGCGGCAAGCGCCGACGGCGCGCGCGCCACGCCGAGGAATGCGAAGTACTGGTCCGGTGGCGGCGGATCGCGCGCGAGCCTCGCATGGGATTTCCGCTGGAAGACGCCGAAGACGTTCAAGGTGTGGTGGGAGCGTGTAGTCGACAAGCGGGCGATGGAAGCGTCGTCCGCGAATTACGACCCGTACACCCATCGGGAAACCCAGCCGGGGATGGCGTGGTGCGAAGGCGAGATTACGGTCACGCGCCCGCCCGTCAAGGACAAGAGCGGCGGCATCGTGCTGCACTTCTTCCCCGACGGCCGAGTGGAAGGCGACATGGATCTCGAAGCCGACGGCCCGGACCCGAAGGTGGCGCTTGCGAAGCGCGACGAGCAGCGCAAGCTGGCCGGCCGCGCTTGCGTGAAGGAAGTTTCCAATCCGTTTTATGGGCGCAAGAAGCCGGCCCAGTGGAATTGACACTGGACACCTAGCCGGAACAGGAGCGTAACTGTCATGAGCAATCCCCCTCTCATTCGACGCATCACCGATATCACGCCGGTCGAGGACGCCGTCCGGAACGGATTTCGCGAAGCGCTCGATCCGTTGCGTGTCGAGCAATGCAAGGAGTGCCCGAAACCCGTGTGGTTCACGGCGTTCTTCGATGGCACGGGCAACAATTTCGGTGCGGACGGCAACGGTTCGACGGACGTCGCGAAGACCAAGTACAGCAATATCGCCAAGCTCGCGATGTTTGCCCACGTCCCGTTCAACAAGGCCAATCCACGCACGATGGGCCGCTATGTCGAGGGCGTCGGCACGCCGTGCAGCAAGGTCGGCGATTCGGGGGAGGGGCTCGACGGTGCGTTGGGCATGGCCGCCGCGAGCAAGGGCGAGGCACGCATTCGCTGGATGCTCGGCGAACTCGAAAAGCACGTGGCGAGCCACATGCCGGCCGTGAGCCAGATCAACGTGGCCGCGTTCGGTTTCTCGCGCGGCGCCACCGAAGCGCGGGCGTTCGTTCGCATGCTGACCGAGCGACTGGCCGAGAACATCGGCGGCAGGCTCTGGTGGAACAAGAAGAACATGAAGGATATGCGCCCCGAAGTGGTCGTCTACTTCGTGGGCATCCTGGATACGGTGGCGTCGACCGGCTTCGGCGGCAGCCGCCTGGAGAAGGCGGCGCCCTACATCGTCGGCGCGGTCCTCGGGCCGGTCGCCGGCGGCCTGCTCAGCAGCATCGACAAGGGCGGACACGCCGAGTGGGCGAACGACATTCGCATTCCGGACTACGTACGGCAATGCGTTCACTATGTCGCTTCGCATGAAGTTCGCGAGAAATTCCCCGGCGACTCGGTGCGGGAGGACCAGAAGCTTCCGTCGAACTGCCGCGAGGTGTACTACCCGGGCATGCACTCCGACGTGGGCGGCGGTTACGAGCGCAACTACCAGGAAGGGCGAACCAACGAACTGGCCAACATTCCACTGAACAATCTCTACATCGAAGCGTGGAAGGCAGGGGTGCCGTTCCGCCCGCCGAAGGACGTGATGGACGATGCCGGCGGGTTGTTCACGATTTCCAGGGAGCTGGAAGCGGCCTGGAACGTGTACATGGGCCAGGGCAACGAACGACGCGCGGGCGTGGCGCTGAACAGTGGCAGGCTCGAGCCGCAGGTCATCTGGCACATGAACCGCTATTACCAGTGGCGTGCCAGCCGCAGCCGGCGTCTGCACGACGGCCGGCTGAAGCCGCCTGGCGGCGTGAATTCCTACATGGCCATTACCGACAAGGAATGGAACGCGGATGCCCTGAGCATTCGGGAAGATGCGGGGGGCTTCGTGAGGAGCTACGTTTCGGAGCAGCACAAGGCTATCGATGCGGCCACGCGGGTCAAGGACAACTGGCTGGGTGGCATCGATGCGACCGCGCGCGCGACGTTCGACCAGTTCTTCGATCACTACGTGCACGATTCGATTGCCGGTTTCAAGAAGCAGATGGAAGACGGTCACGTCGGCTTTGCCGAATCGAGCCGCTGGTCGGTCAACCGGCAGTATTTCATGGGCAAGCGCGGCAAGAAGTACCTGTACTGGCGCTACGAAGGCGACAGGGCGGAACACGCTTCCACGCAAGTGGCCAAGGCCGATCCGGCCAAGCAGCAGGACCCGATGGCGGCCAACGAGCCTCAGCTTGCCAGCAACCAGCCGGCGAAGACCGGCGGCGATGCGACGTCGACCGCCTGACGCCGTACGCGACACCGCTCGCGACAGCGAGCGGGCGACCTGACGTCGCGGCAGACCGGATCTGCCGCGACACTTCCCTCCTTACCGCAACTGCACGGCCGCGAGAAACAGCACCATGCTGCCGATCGCACCATCCAGCACGCGCCACGCCACCGCCTTGCGGAACCACGGCGCCAGCAGTCGCGCACCGTAGCCGAGCCCGAGGAACCACACGACGCTGACCGACATCGCGCCGATCGCGAACGCGAGCCGCGCGCCTTCCGGCTCGCGTGCGCCGGCCGTGCCGATCAGCAGGAACGTGTCGAGATACACGTGCGGGTTGAGCCACGTGAACGCGAGCGTCATCAGCACGATCGCCAGGCCGCTCTGCGGCGGCGGCGCAACCGCGTCGCCGCGCACGTCGAGCGTTTCGTGGCCCGGCTTGAACGCGCGGCGCAGCGCGTTGATGCCGAACCACGCGAGATATGCGAGGCCGACGTACAGCACCGCGTGGACGAAGGTCGGAAAGCGTTCGACGAGCACCGATGCGCCGCCGACGCCCGCGCCGATCAGGATCATGTCGGACAGCGCGCACAGCAGCACGATCTTGCCGACGTGCGAGCGCATGATGCCCTGCCGCAATACGAATGCGTTCTGCGCGCCGATGGTGACGATGAGCGATCCGCAGAGTGCGGCGCCGTGGGAAAAAGCGAGCCAGTTCATGGTGGGTGACAGCAGTGGAAGCAGTAGACGGATGAATCGGGTAGCGCTAGTCTGCGATCAGCATGAAAATAAGAGAAGCTAATTCACCTAATGCAGATTAAGGAAATCTAATGCTCGACTACGCGTTGCTCGATGCCCTCGCGGCCGTGATCCGGCACGGCTCGTTCGAGCGGGCGGCCAAGGAGCTGAATGTCACGCCGTCGGCCGTGTCGCAGCGCGTGAAACTGCTGGAGGAGCGGGTCGGCAGCGTGCTCGTCAAGCGCGGGCAGCCGTGCGTCGCGACGACGTCCGGTGCGCTGCTGTGCCGGCATACCGAGCGCGTGCAGCTGCTCGAGGCCGAGCTGGGCGGCCGGATGCCGGCGTTGCCGGGCCAGATCGCGAGCGCGTGGCCGACGCTGCGCGTGGCCGTCAACGACGACAGCGTCGCGACGTGGTTCATCGACGCGGTCGGGCCGTTCTGCACGGAGCGCGAAACGTTGCTCGACCTCGTGATCGACGACCAGGATTACACCGCTTCGCGCATTCGCGACGGCAGCGTGCAGGGGGCCGTAACCGCGCAGGCGGAGCCGATCCAGGGGTGCCGGTCGGAGCGGCTCGGGCGCATCCGCTATCGCGCGGTGTGCTCGCCGGCGTTTTACGAACGCTACTTCGGCGCGGGCATCACGCGCGATGCGCTGCGCCGCGCGCCGTGCGTGATGTTCAATCCGAAGGACGGGCTGCAGGCGCGCTTCATCCGGCGCGTGACGCGCGCGGATCTCGATCCGCCGCAGCACTGGATACCGCACGTCGCGGGCTACCTGCGTGCGTGCGAAACGGGATTGGGATGGGGAATGTGTCCGGACCGGATGGTCGACCGCCAACTGGCGGCGGGCGAACTGGTCGACATGTCGCGCGGGCGAACGATCGACATCGACCTTTACTGGCAGAGCTGGCGTTTGTCGATCGGCTGGCTCGACGATTTCAGCGCGGCGCTGAAGGCGCGCGCCGCGCTGTTTCTCGATTGACCGATCGCGTGCCGTGCGGCATCACATCAGAGGTGATGCAGGCCGTCGAAATCGACGATCTGGACGTGGCGGCCCTGCATTTCGATCAGGCCGCGCTTCTGGAATTTCGACAGTGTGCGGCTGACCGTTTCGAGCGTCATGCCGAGGTAGCTGCCGATGTCTTCGCGCGTCATCCGCAGGTTGAATTCCGACGGCGAGTAACCGCGCTTCAGGTAGCGCGACGATACGTCGAGCAGGAATGCGGCGACACGTTCTTCGGCATTGAGCGAACCGAGCAGCATCGTTTGCGACGTTTCGCGCACGATCTGTTCGCTCATCAGCTTGTGCATGCGCAACTGCATCGAACCGGCTTCCGAGCACAGCGTCTTGAGCGCGCTGTACGGAATCACGCAGACCGAGCTGTCTTCCAGCGCGACCGCGGTGCGCGGATGCGTGTCGTCGCAGATGCCGTCGAGGCCGAGCGCTTCGCCGGCGAGATGCAGGCCGGTGACCTGCTCGCGGCCGTCATGGCGCGTCGCGACGGTTTTCAGCGAACCCGAGCGCACCGCGTACAGGTTGTCGAATGCGTCGCCTTCGCGGAACAGCGCTTCGCCGCGCTTGACCGGGCGCGCCGCGCAGATGACCGACTCGAGGCGACTGAGCGCTTCGGGCGCCAGGCCCTGCGGCATGCACAGGTGCCGCATTGCGCACGACGAGCAGTGTGCAGCCTGGCGAGGAGCCCAGCTACCGGCATGAGGCGTGGCGGCGGGACGTGTAGCGACGGGCGTCAGCATGATCGTTTACTCCGGCGTTGAATCGACGGAATCATTGTCCCACCGCAACTTGCCGCTGTCGGGTGACAAAACGTCGCGACCGCCCGCGCATGCCGAACGCCGCTTACGCGGCCGGTTCGTCGACGTTGGCGGCCGCCGGAATCAGCAGCACGGGCAGCGTTGCGTGGCGCACGCATTGCTCGGCGATGCTGCCGAGCACGAGACGGCGGAACCCGCGGCGGCCGTGTGTGCCGAGCACGAGCAGATCGGCATCGAATGCTTTCGCGCCGTCGAGGATCAGCGACGATACGTCGTTGAGTGACGTCGCTTCGCTCAGCTTCGTCTCGCCCTTCACGCCCGCTGCCTGCATCAACGCGGTGAAATCCTTTGCGAGTGCGTTGCCCTGCGCGACGAGCTGGTCGCGCAGCACGGACGGATCGTAGCCGGGCACGTTGTAGTAGATCGCGGCGTTCTCGACGACATAGAACGGTTGCAGCTCGGCGCCGTGCGATTTCGCAAGCGCCAGTGCGGCATCGAACGCATGGCGGGACGTGTCGCTGCCGTCGACGGCAACCAGAATTCGCTTGTACATAGTGTCTCCGAGTGGCGGGTTGAAACGAAGTCGGCCGGATGGCCGATCGGGCTGGGCAATGCGCAATGCTGCGAGGCAGAGTAAACCAATGGCCGGGACTTTGCAGTGAGGTGCCGGTCGTGCCGCGCGGCGACGAGCGATGAACTTGGCGCATGCTGCGCCGCGCGACGCGTGTCGTGCGGCGTGGTGGTCGCTGTCGTCTGCATCGGCGGCGGGAAGGCATGCGTGCGCATCGGTGGCGCGTGTGGCACGCGCACGCGCATCACCGCGCACGCCGATCGCATCGATACGAGGCGGCACGGCACGACACGACACGGCACGACACGACACGACACGACACGACACGACACGACACGAGACGAGACGAGACGAGACGAGACGAGACGACAGTCACGCGGATGCATCGCCCGCATCGTCATTCAATCGCAACCGCGCCGTTTCGACATGACCTCGATCAATGCATGCGCGTCAGTGCGATTCACGGCGTGCATGGCGCCGCCGGGGCCGCTGCGCGGAATCATGCGTTCGTGCATCGTGCGGTTGGCGATGCACGGTCGGCGCACGGTCGCGTACGCCGATCCCCGGCCATCGGCTGTCGGCCGATACCGGTTCGCAAACGAACGATCGATTCAAACGCCGCGCCGGCTATCTCGGCACGGCCGTCAGTTCGAATACGCGCTCCGGCCGCCGCTGGTGGCCGGGCCAGTACGCGCTGCCGTACATCCGGTGGACGGGGCCGAACAGCGCGTCGCTCATGGGCGGCGGCGCGTCGAAGCCCTTCTCGATCACCATGTAGCCGGCACGCAGCGCGAACGCCGGATGATTGCCGCCGGGGCGGCTGTCGAAACCCGCGAAGCCGTCGCCGGCTTCCGGCATCGCATTGACGAGCGACGCGTTGCTGCGCGTGATTTCGTCGGGCGAGATCGGCCCGCCGCCGGCGAGGCGCGCCGCCTCGCGGTTCTTGCCGTCGGTGTCGACCGTGCTGTCGTGGGTGTCGTCGTTGTCGAGCTCGATGCTGCGGGGATGCGAACGATCGATTTGACCGGATGATTCCATCGCGGCTCTCCTCGCGGCGAAGCGTTCCGGATCGAAGCAAATCCCGTTCCGGGCGTGACGGGAAAAGGCGCGCGGGCGATCGCCGCGGTCGCGCGACGCGCACTGATTTGTCGTGATTTATTTCAGCTAGAAGACGCGTTTTCTACAGAGTATGATTCTTTTCCTGCGAAGCGGCGACAGGGGATTCAGTCGCGCCGCCTCTGCCCGCGCCGGGGGGCCGCAGCACCCTTAAAGACGGGTAGTGAACAACAAAGCAAGGGACTAGAGGTGGCGGATTCATGCAAGCGACTACTGCCTTCACGCACCGCGGTTATCTGTTGAACTGCGCGCCCGCGCGCGCCAGTGACGGTTCGTTCAAACCCTACGTCGTGATCTCCCGATCGAGCGATGGGGAACTCGTTGCGAACCGGTTTTTTCCGATCGAGCTCCAGTTCAACGACGAAGGCGACGCAATCGCGCACGCGCGCGATTGGGCCGTGCGCTGGATCGACGCGAGCAGCATCACGATCTGACGCCGCCGCGCTTCCGCGCCATCGGCCGTCCGGCCGATTCCCGGTGTGCCGCTCCCGGACAAAAAACGCGGTAATCTTGCGGAACCCGTCACTTTATTAGCGGCCGTGCGACCGAGCGCGGCCGCCTGCATTGGCATATGTCGACATCACCCGCCCGTCAGTGGGGCCTTGAAGAAATCGTTGCCGGCTTGCGCGAGTCGCGCGAGGAACTCCATCGCACGCGCCATCCGCGCGGCATCCGCGAGCTGCCGTCGCGCGATGCAATCTGCAAGATTGTGACCGGCCTGCGCGCGTCGATGTTTCCGACGCACTACGGCGCACCGGATCTGACCGACGAAAGCGTCGACTTCTACGTCGGCCACACGCTCGAAAGCACGCTGCGCATTCTGTCCGAACAGATCCGCCGTGCGCTGCCGTTCCTGCCCGAGCATGCCGATACGCCGTTCGCCGAGCTCGACGAACGCGCGTTCGAAATCGCGCGCGATTTCGGCCGGGAGTTGCCGGCGGTCCGCGCGCTGCTCGTCAGCGATATCCAGGCCGCGTATGCGGGCGATCCGGCCGCGCAGCACATCACCGAGATCCTGCTGTGCTACCCCGGCGTGCTGGCGATGATGCATCACCGGCTCGCGCACGCGCTGCACCGGCTCGGTGTGCCGCTGCTCGCGCGATTCATCAATGAAATCGCCCATTCGGCCACCGGCATCGACATCCACCCGGGCGCGCAGATCGGCCCGAGCTTCTTCATCGACCACGGCACGGGCGTCGTGATCGGCGAGACCGCGATTATCGGCGAGCGCGTGCGCGTGTACCAGGCCGTCACGCTCGGCGCGAAGAGCTTCCCGGCCGATGGCGAAGGTGCGCTGGTCAAGGGCAATGCGCGGCACCCGATCGTCGAGGACGACGTGGTGATCTACGCGGGCGCGACGATTCTCGGCCGCGTGACGATCGGGCGCGGCTCGGTGATCGGCGGCAACGTGTGGCTCACGCACAGCGTGCCGCCCGGCACGAGCGTCGCGCAGGGCAAGGTGCGCGAAGGCGGGAGCGCCGACAAGCCGTAACGCGGCGCGCGGCCGACGGCTGCCGCCGCGCGCGTCGGTCAGTGCTTGCCGTCGGGCGCGCGGTGCTTGTACAGCACGTCCTGGTCGACGCGGATCAGGTTCTGCCCCGCATCGACGACGAAATCCACGCCGTTGTACGCGTTGCCCGTCAGCATCAGGATCGCGCTCGCGACGTCGTCGGGGCCCGCGATGCGCGCGAGCGGCGTCGATGCGCGGCTCGCGTGTTCGAAGTCGGCCTGCGTCTGGTCGTCGCTCGGCAGCATCAGCCCGGGGAATACCGCGTTCACGCGCAGCACCGGCGCGGACGACAGCGCGAGCATCTGCGTGAGGTTGCCGAGCGCGGCCTTCGCGACCGTGTAGCTGAAATGGTCGCGGTGAAAGTTTTCCTTGATCTTCTGGTCGACCACATTCACGACCACACCCTGCGTACCGGCCGCGCGGGCCCGTTCGTAGAACGCGCGCGTGAGCAGGATCGGCGCGCGGCAGTTGACGGCCCACGCCTGGTCGAACGCCGCGAGGTCGAAGCTCGGGAAATGGTCCTGCCAGAACACCGATGCGTTGTTGACGAGCACGTCGAGGCGTCCGAAGCGCGCATAGACCTGGTCGATCAGCGCGGCGATCTGCGCGGCATCCGACAGGTCGGCCTGCAGCGCGACCGAATCGTGTCCGCCCTCGGCGATTGCGCGGGCTGTTGCCTGCGCCGCATCGGCCGAACGGTCGTAATGCACCGCGGTGCGATAGCCGTGCGCGGCGAAATACTCGGCGAACGCGCGCCCGGCCCGGCGCGCGGCGCCGGTCACGAGCACGACGGGCGCGTGCGCCGTTTGCTTCGTCTGCTCCATTACGTATTCGTCAGGTTGACTGAAGAAGGATTGGAGACGATCGACAGGAATTCACGCCGCGTCGACGGATCGGTGCGGAACGTGCCGAGCATGCGCGACGTGACCATCTCGACGCCCGGCTTGTGCACGCCGCGCGTCGAGATGCACTGGTGCGCGGCTTCGAGGATCACGCCGACGCCCTTCGGCTGCAGCACGTCGAACAGCGTGTCGGCGATCTGCACGGTCATCTTTTCCTGGATCTGCAGGCGCTTCGCGAACGCGTCGACGAGGCGCGCAAGCTTCGAGATACCGACCACGCGATGATTCGGCAGATACGCGACGTGCGCGCGACCGATGATCGGCACCATGTGGTGCTCGCAGTAGCTCTCGAAGCGGATGTCCTTCAGCACGATCATTTCGTCGTAGCCGTCGACTTCGCTGAACGTGCGCGCGAGGATGTCGCGCGGCTCCAGCGCGTAGCCGGCGAAGAACTGCTCATAGGCGCGCACGACGCGTGCGGGCGTGTCGATCAGGCCTTCGCGCGCGGGATCGTCGCCGGCCCAGCGCAACAGCACGCGAACTGCGTCTTCTGCTTCTTCACGGCTCGGGCGGGATGCGGCCGGCTCGGGCCGTGCGGACTTCTTTTTAGCCATCTATCTGCTCCATCGAATGCCGCCGCCGGGGCGGCGCGGAATCCGGGCATTGTTTCATGCTTTCGCGGGGCGCGTGCGAGGGCTGGCACTCACTTCGGCCATTCGTCCTGCTCGTCGTTGAACAGCGACGCGACCACGCCGCGCAGCCACGCGGTGCGCGGATCGTTGTGGTACTTGCGATGCCAGTGCTGCTTCAGGTCGAAGCGCGGCAGCGCGAGCGGCGGCTCGACGGGCACGATGAACGCATGCTCGGCCGCATATGCATAGCCGATCGCATGCGGCACCGTCGCGATCAGGTCGGTGCGGCTCAGGATGAACGGCAGGCTCATGAAGTGCGGCGTCTCGAGCACCGCGCGGCGCTGCATGCGCTGCTTCGCGAGATATTTCTCGAGCACCTCCTGGCTGCGGCCTTCGGCGCGCACCACCGCGTGCCCGCACCCGAGGAACTGCTCGACCGTGAACGGCGGCGCCTGTTCGAACGGATGGCCGCGCCGCATCAGGCACACGAACCGGTGCGTGAACAACCGCTGCTGGAAGAAGTTGTTGCCGTCGAGATCGGGGAAGTAGCCGACCGCGAGATCGATCGACCCGGCTTCGAGGCCGCGACCGACTTCGTCGTGTGCGAGCGAGACCGAGCGCAGGTTCGCGTGCGGCGCGCGCGTCGCGAACGCCTGCAGCAGCTTCGGCAGGAACACGATCTCGCCAACGTCCGACAGCGCGATCGAGAACGTATGCGTGCTCGCGGCCGGGTCGAAGTCGTGCGTCGCGACGAGCCCGCGCTCGATCTGCGCGAGCGCGTCGCGGGCGGCCGGCAGCAACGCGAGCGCGCGCGGCGTCGGTTCCATTCCGCGCGACGTGCGCACGAACAGCGGATCGCCGAAGTACTCGCGCAGGCGGCCGAGCGCCGTGCTCACGCGCGGCTGGCTGACGCCGAGCAGGTCGCCCGCGCGGCTCACGTTGCGCGTGTCGTCGAGCGCGACGAGGTAGGGAATGAGGTTCAGATCGAGCGCATCCATCGCCAGGTCAGTATCTTAAAAACGTATACAACATATCTCCTGAATCGCGTTGCCGCATAGTCGGGAAAGCGCTCAAATGTGTTCGACGATTCGAACCAATTAGCTTTGCATGGGACCGGAGTAAGTGCTGAAGCACTAACTCCGGTCGACCGCACAAGGCATGGGACCGGAGTAAGCGCTGAAGCGCTAACTCCGGTCGACACAGGAGACAAACAATGCGCACCCAAGTCGCCATCATCGGCGCCGGCCCGTCCGGCCTTTTGCTTTCCCATCTGCTGCGCCTGCAAGGCGTCGATTCCATCCTCGTCGAAGCGCGTTCGCGCGAATACTGCGAGAACCGCATCCGCGCCGGCGTGCTTGAACAGGGCACGGTCGACACGCTGAACGAAGCCGGCCTCGGCGACCGGATGCGCCGCGAAGGGCTCGAACACCACGGCATCGAGCTGCTGTTCTCGGGCCAGCGCCATCGCATCGACCTGTCCGCGCTCACCGGCGGGCGCGCGATCACCGTCTACAGCCAGCACGAAGTGGTGCGCGACCTGATCGCGGCCGGCGTCGAGCATGGCCATGCGATGCACTTCGAGGTGAGCGACGTCGCGTTGCACGACGTCGAAGGCGAGCACCCGTTCGTCACGTTCAAGCACGCCGACGGCCGCGAAGACCGCATCGACTGCGACTACATCGCCGGCTGCGACGGCTTCCACGGCATCGCGCGCCAGACGATTCCGGCCGAGCGGCTGAACACGTTCGAGCGCGTTTATCCGTTCGCGTGGCTCGGCATCCTCGCCGACGCGGCGCCGTCGCTCGACGAGCTCGTCTACGCGCATCACGACAACGGTTTCGCGCTGTTCTCGATGCGCTCGCCGACGGTCACGCGCCTGTACCTGCAGTGCAAGCCCGACGAAGACCTCACCGAATGGTCCGACACGCGGATCTGGGACGAATTGCACACGCGCTTCTCGAACGACACGGGCTGGACGCCGACCGAGGGCCGGATCACGCAGAAAAGCGTGACGCCGATGCGCAGCTTCGTGTCCGAGACGATGCAGCACGGGCGCCTGTTCCTCGCCGGCGACGCCGCGCACATCGTGCCGCCGACCGGCGCGAAGGGGATGAACCTCGCGGTGGCCGACGTCCGCGCGCTGTCCCGCGCGCTCGGTGCGCGCTACCGCACCGGCGACGCGACGCTGCTCGACACGTATTCGGCGACCTGCCTCGAGCGCGTGTGGCGCGCCGAGCACTTCTCGTACTTCATGACGAACATGCTGCATTCGTCGCCGGAAGACTCGCCGTTCGTCAATCGCCTGAAGTTTGCGGAACTGAAATACGTGACGCGCTCGCGGGCCGCCGCGCAGGCACTCGCCGAAAACTACGTCGGGCTGCCGTTCGACGATGCGACGGCCCCCGAGGCAACCCGCCTTGACAACGCGCTGTGCGCGACTCTATGATCGGCCCATCGTTCGCTAATCGAATCTAGGTTCGAATAGCGAACAAAACCGGAGTCGATATCGGCCCCGGCGCGGCACGCGGCACGCGCGTGTCCCCTCGACAGGCCGCGCATCGAGCCGCGGGTTCGTATCAGGAAGAGACATGGTCAACAAGATTTTCGAATCGCTTCAGTCGGCGGTGGCCGACATCCACGACGGCGCGACAATCATGATCGGCGGCTTCGGCACGGCAGGCATGCCGTCCGAGCTGATCGACGCGCTGATCGAACAGGGCGCGCGCGACCTGACGATCGTCAACAACAACGCGGGCAACGGCGAGACGGGCCTCGCGGCGCTGCTGAAGGCGAAGCAGGTGCGCAAGATCATCTGCTCGTTCCCGCGCCAGAGCGATTCGCAGATATTCGACGGGCTGTACCGCGCCGGCGAGATCGAGCTGGAGCTCGTGCCGCAGGGCAACCTCGCGGAGCGCATCCGCGCGGCGGGCGCCGGCATCGGCGGCTTCTTCACGCCGACCGGCTACGGCACCAAGCTCGCGGAAGGCAAGGAAACGCGCGTGATCGACGGCAAGCCGTATGTGTTCGAGACGCCGATCCATGCCGATTTCGCGCTCGTGAAGGCGTACAAGGGCGATCGCTGGGGCAATCTCGTGTATCGCAAGACCGCGCGCAACTTCGGGCCGATCATGGCCAGCGCCGCGAAGGTCGCGATCGTGCAGGTGTCGGAAGTCGTGCCGCTCGGCGCGCTGAACCCGGAACACGTCGTGACGCCGGGCATTTTCGTCCAGCGCATCGTCGAAGTGCCGCAAGCCGCGCATGCGGCCGAGCTGGCCGCCGAACGCGCATCGCAAGCCGCCTGAACTTTGTATGGGATCGGAGTAAGCGCTGAAGCGCCAACTCCGGTCGACCGGAGACCCGACATGAAACGACTGACCCGCGATGAAATGGCCAAGCGCGTCGCCCAGGACATCCCCGAAGGCGCGTATGTGAACCTCGGTATCGGCGTGCCGACGCTGGTGGCGAACCACCTCGACCCGAGCAAGGAAATCTTCCTGCACAGCGAGAACGGGCTGCTCGGCATGGGCCCCGCGCCCGCGCCCGGCGAGGAAGACGACGAACTGATCAACGCCGGCAAGCAGCACGTGACGCTGCTCACCGGCGGCGCGTATTTCCACCATTCGGATTCGTTCGCGATGATGCGCGGCGGCCACCTCGACTACTGCGTGCTCGGCGCGTTCCAGGTATCCGCGACCGGCGACCTCGCGAACTGGCATACGGGTGCGCCCGATGCGATTCCGGCGGTCGGCGGAGCGATGGATCTCGCGATCGGCGCGAAGCAGGTGTTCGTGATGATGGAGCATCTGACGAAGCAGGGCGAAAGCAAGATCGTCGCGCAGTGCTCGTATCCGGTCACCGGCGTGCAGTGCGTGAGCCGCATCTATACGGATCTCGCCGTGCTCGACGTGACGGCCGACGGCCTCGCGGTGAGCGAGATCTTCACCGACCTGTCGTTCGACGAACTGCAGAAGCTGACCGGCGTGCCGCTGATCGACGCGACGCAAAAGGCCGCTGCCTGAACCGCGAGCGTGCCGGCGCGTGCGCTTGCGCGCATGCCGGCACGCTTGGGTGGACAATAGGCGCACGCCGTTTCCCCAATCTGATGCCATGCTCGAAGACAGCGCCCGCCTGACCTCCCTCATCTGCGGCACCGAGCCGCTCAACCGGATCTGGTCGCCCCGCGCGACGATTCAGCGGATGCTCGACGTCGAGGCCGCGCTCGCGCGTGCGCTCGCCGCGCAGCAGGTGATTCCCGCCGCCGCGGTTGCGCCGATCGAACGCGCGTGCGATGCCGGCCGGCTCGACGCCGACGCGCTCGCGCACGGTGCGGCGCTCGGCGGCAATCTCGCGATTCCGCTCGTCAAGCAGCTCACCGCGCAGGTAAAGGCCGACGATCCAGAAGCAGCGAAGTTCGTGCACTGGGGCGCGACGAGCCAGGACATCATCGATACCGCCAGCGTGCTGCAGTTGCGCGACACGCTCGACGTGCTCGAGCCGATGCTCGACGAAGCGTGCGCGTCGCTCGCGGCGCTTGCGCGCACGCACCGCGCGACGCCGATGATCGGCCGCACGTGGCTGCAGCAGGCACTACCAATCACGCTCGGCCTGAAATTCGCGCAATGGCTCGACGCGCTGCTGCGCCATCGCGCACGCTTCGCCGAATTGCGCGAGCGTGCGCTCGTGCTGCAGTTCGGCGGCGCGGCCGGCACGCTCGCGAGCCTGCGCGAGCACGCGGCCGGCGTCACGGCCGCGTTGGCGGCTGACCTGAAGCTCACGGCGCCGGCCGTGCCGTGGCACACGCAGCGCGACCGTATCGCGGAAGCCGCGTCCTGCTTCGGAATGCTGACCGGTACGCTCGGCAAGATCGCACGCGACGTGTCGCTGCAGATGCAGACCGAAGTCGGCGAGCTCGGCGAGCCCGTTGCCGCCGGCAAGGGCGGCTCGTCGACGATGCCGCACAAGCGCAACCCGGTCGGCTGCGCAGCCGTGCTGACGGCTGCCGTACGTGCGCCGAACCTGGTCGCGACGGTGTTCGCGGGGATGGTGCAGGAGCACGAGCGCGCGCTCGGCGGCTGGCAGGCCGAATGGGATGCGTTGCCCGATCTCGCGCGCCTGACCGGCGGCGCGCTGGCGCAGATCGCGCAGATCGTCGCGGGCCTCGACGTGAACACCGAACGCCTGGCCGCGAACCTCGACCTGACGCGCGGGCTGATTCTCGGCGAGGCGGTGATGCTCGCGCTCGGCGACAAGATCGGCCGGCTCGACGCGCATCACGTCGTCGAACATGCGTCGAAGGAAGCCGTCCGCACGGGCGCGACACTGTTCGACGTGCTCGCCGCCGATGCGACCGTGTCGGCGCACCTGTCGCGCGACGCGCTCGCGCGGCTGCTGGATCCCGCTCATTACGTCGGCGAGGCGCAGGCCTACGTCGACGCCGTGCTCGCGCTGCACGCGGGCGCGCAATCACCAGGAGAACATTGATGCCTTTCGCCACTGTCAACGGCGTGAAACTGCATTACCGGATCGACCGTGCCGCGCGCGACGACGCGCCGTGGCTCGTCTTCTCGAACTCGCTCGGCGCCGACCTGCAGATGTGGGCACCGCAGATCCGTCCGCTCACGCAGCACTTCAACATCCTGCGCTACGACACGCGCGGTCACGGCCATTCCGACGCGCCGGCCGGTTCGTACACGATCGAGCAGCTCGCCGGCGACGTGATCGGCCTGCTCGACCACGTCGGCATCGCCCGCGCCCACTTCTGCGGGATCTCGATGGGCGGCCTGACGGGTGCGGCGCTGGCGGCACGCTTCCCGTCGCGCATCGTGCGCGCGGTGCTGTCGAACACCGCCGCGAAGATCGGTTCGCCGGAAGTGTGGGCGCCGCGTGCGCAGAAGGCGCGTGCCGAGGGGATGGCCGCGCTCGCCGACGCCGTGCTGCCGCGCTGGTTCACGGACGCGTTCGTCGAACGCGAGCCGCGCCTGTTCGATGCGATCCGCGACACCTTCGTGCATACCGACAAGGATGGCTATGCAGCGAACTGCGACGCGCTGAACGCGGCCGACCTGCGCGAAGAGGTGAAAGGCATCGCGCTGCAGGTGCTCGTCGTGACCGGTGCGAAGGACATGTCGACGCCGCCCGACCAGGGCCGCGCGCTGGCCGCCGCGATTCCGGGTGCGCAGCACGTCGAATTCGACGCCGCGCATATTTCGAACATCGAGTGCACCGACGGCTTCAACCGCGCGCTGCTCGATTTCCTGACCGCGTGAGGCACCGGCGATGGATGACCAGGAACGTTACGAAGCAGGGATGAAGGTGCGTCGCGCGGTGCTCGGCGACGCGCACGTCGACCGCTCGATCGAGAACCGCACCGAGGTGACCGACGAATTCCAGAACCTGATCACGCGCTATGCATGGGGCGAGATCTGGACGCGCGACGGCTTGCCGCGCCATACGCGCAGCCTGCTGACCATCGCGATGATGGTGGCGCTGAACCGTGGCGAGGAACTGGCGCTGCACCTCCGTGCCGCGCGCAACAACGGCGTGACGCGCGACGAGATCAAGGAAGTGCTGCTGCAGACCGCGATCTACTGCGGCGTGCCGGCTGCGAATTCCGCGTTCCATTTGGCAGACAAGATCTTCAAGGAACAAGACGGGGCCGCCGGTTAAGCGCCGGGCGTAGTCCGAGCTTGCTTCGAGGCCCGCTGATGGTGGGCGGCCCCCGATGATGAATGAACGCGCCGGCAGAGCATCGGCGCGCGGCGCACCGGATGGCCGGTGCGCGAACAAAGGCAAGACGCGGTTCCGAGGCCGCGTCGCTTATAAACAAATGAGCTTTGCATGGGATCCAGGCAAGCGCTAAAGCGCTAACCTGGATCGACCGCGAAGCATGGGATCCAGGTAGGCGCTAAAGCACTAACCTGGATCGACATAGGAGACTAGCGATGAATCGCACACCCGTGGTCGATGTCCAGACCTTCATCAACGAGCAGCCGTTCGGCGGATTTCAATGGCTCGTATTCCTCATGTGTTTCGTGATCGTGCTGCTCGACGGCTTCGATACGGCGGCGATCGGCTTCATCGCGCCGTCGCTGCTCGGCGAATGGAACCTCACCAAACCCGATCTCGCACCGGTGCTGAGCGCCGCGCTGTTCGGCCTCGCGTGCGGCGCGCTCGTGTCGGGCCCGCTGTCCGACAAGCTCGGGCGCCGCTCGCTGCTGATCGGCTCGGTATTCCTGTTCGGCGTTGCATGCCTGATGTCCGCATTCTCGACGACGATCGGGCACCTGACGATCCTGCGTTTCATCACCGGCGTCGGGCTGGGCGCGGCGATGCCGAACGCGGTCACGATGATGGGCGAGTTCTGCCCGGACAAACGCCGTGCGACCGTGATCAACCTGATGTTCTGCGGCTTCCCGCTCGGCGCCGCGTTTGGCGGTTTCCTGGCTGCATGGATGATTCCGCATTTCGGCTGGCGCAGCGTGCTGATCCTCGGTGGCGTGACGCCGCTGCTGCTCGGCGTGCTGTTGCTGCTGAAAATGCCGGAATCGGTGCGCTTCATGGTCGCCAACAATCACGCCGTCGACAAGGTCCGTGCGACGCTCGCGCGCATCTCGCGCGATGCGCTGAACGCCGGCTCGTTCGCGATGACCGAAGCCGCGCCGCAGACCGGCAGCAAGGGCCTCGGCGTCGTGCTGTCGCGCTCGTACATCGTCGGCTCGGTGATGCTGTGGCTCGCGTACTTCATGGGGCTCGTGATCTTCTACGCGTCGATCAACTGGATGCCGATCCTGCTGAAGGATGCCGGCCTGACGCCGAAGAGCGCGACGCTGATCTCCGCGCTGTTCCCGCTCGGCGGCGTCGGCGCCGTGCTGTGCGGCGTGCTGATGGACCGCTTCAACGCGAACCGCGTGATCGCCGTGTGCTATGCGCTGACGGCGGTGAGCGTCTATGCGATCGGGCAGGCGGCCGGCAACGTCGGGCTGCTCGTGCTGGTCGTGTTCGTGGCCGGGGTGCTGATGAACACCGCGCAATCGTCGATGCCGGCGCTCGCCGCCGCGTTCTATCCGACCGAAGGGCGTGGCACGGGTGTCGCGTGGATGCTCGGCGTCGGCCGCTTCGGCGGGATTGCGGGATCGTTCCTCGTCGCCGAGCTGACGCGCCGGCATTTCTCGTTCGCGGGCGTGTTCGCGACGATTGCCGTCGCGGGCTTGCTCGCGTGTGTCGCGCTGCTGGTCAAGCAGATGGCGCGGCCGCATGGCGTGACGCAGCCGGCAGGCAAGATCGAATCGCTCGGGCATTGAGCGAAGCGCGGGCCGGTGCGATGCGCCGGCCCGCGAATACGGCGGCCGGCGGGCCGCCGGCTATTCTTCCGCGTCGTGGTCCTTCACGAAGTTGCGCAGATACGCGCGCAGCGCGGCCTCCCGGCTGCGATGATCGGCGAGGTTCGCGGCGCCCATGTCTTCCTCTTCGCCGAACATCGTCGGCGGCGCGCTGTAGATGCCGATCTCGATGTCTTCGCGCAGCACGCGGATCTCGTGCGTGAGCGGGCGATACTCGGCGATCCAGTGCATCCCCTCGATGTGTTCGCCCGCCCTCAGCAGTGGCTTCATCGACACTCTCCCGGCAGCAGCGGCGCAACCGGCCAAGCGATTGCGCGCGCCCGTAACAAAAGGGTACGCCTGCATCGGGCGAATCTCAACGGGCGCGCGGTGAGTGCTCACTACGCCAGCAGGTGCGCGACCAGCGGATACAGCGACAGGATCAGCAGCACGGCCATCGTCACGTTGAAGATGCGCAGCGCGCGGGGGTTCGACAGGAAGCGGCGCAGGCCGAGCCCGAACGCGGCCCACAGGCTGATGCACGGGAAGCCGATCAGGATGAACACGACGGCCATCCATGCGGCGTTCATCCCGTAGTCGGCGGACAGGCGGACTGTCGTCGCGGCGGTCAGCACCATCATCCATGCCTTCGGGTTGATCCACTGGAACGCGGCGGCTTCGATGAGCGTCATCGGACGCGGCTTGCCGCCGTGCGCCTTCACTTCGCCCGACGTGCCGATGCGCCATGCGAGGTACAGCAGGTACGCGACGCTCGCGGCTTCGAGGATCGTGTACAGCAGCGGCATGCGCCTGAACGCTTCGCCGAGGCCGAAGCCGACGCAGAGCATCAGGATCGCGACGCCGATGCTGATGCCGAACAGGTGCGGCATGGTGCGGCGGAAACCGAAGTTGACGCCGGATGCGAGCAGCATCGTGTTGTTCGGGCCGGGCGTGATCGACGTGACGAGCGCGAACAGCATGCCGGCGGGCAACGCGCTCAGGGTGAGGAATTCCATCGCGGATTCTCCATTCGGTTCGGGACTGGGATGGAGGTCAGTTTAGCGACGGTAGTCTGTACAGTACCGGTACAGTTTGGTTGACGAATACCGGTACGGGGAGAGAAGGGGTGGATGGGGTTGCTGGCTGGTGTTGCTGACTCTCAGAAAAGATGTCAGCAGTCTCGATATGTTGCCTTTGAATAATAATGATTTTCTCGGCGTTGTGTGTTATTGGTGAAATAAAGTAAAAAACTCAATGAAATATGCGACATATTTGATGTATGCGCAATCTATGGTCGCGTTGGGGGTTCTGGCTATATGTCGAATATGGAGTAAGTGAATATTCACTATCGAATGATATATCGATCAGGATGGAAGAGTGCTCCGGCAATCGATATGAGGGAAAGAGCTGCGCTCGCCGAAAGGATGGGCCGTCGGAGATTCTCGATGTTGAGTCGTGTAACAGTTTGCGTGGATTTCGGTGAATTCGATTGATCCGTTCGACGTTGCGATCAGCCGCATCGTGATCGTTGGGTGGTAAGAGCCACTGATCGATCCACCCACTTTGCAAAGTCTGTTCGTGCCAAAGGCACTGATCTACCGTCGGCGCGTTACGCTACAGTGGATGCTCGACTGGCAGCGGCTTAATCTGTTGCGAGATGTATTTACGTCGTCGCGTGATACAAACATATGGAGCTTAACGGGGGAGCAAGGGAATGGACGTTGATGTTGATTTTTATGGGAAGAATGAGATTTACAGGAGCTGGGCCGACAATCGCATTAACTTTGGCCTCGCAACCGAAGCTAATGAGGGGCGTGGATTCAGGCCACCGCAGCGAGCGGCAGTCTTTGCCGTTCTATCGCATCTCGACATGGAACCCACTAAACCAGCAACAGTCGTCATGCCCACTGGAACTGGCAAGACTGATACGATATTCGCTCTTGTCTTAGCTGGGTTGTTCAAGCGAACACTGTTGGTGGTTCCGTCCGACACACTGCGAACGCAGATGAGCGAGAGGCTGCGGTCGCTTCAGACGCTCAGGACCATCGGGGCTGTGTCGGACAGCGTGCAATCACCGGCTGTGCATGTAGCCGAAGGGTCAGACAGGGCCTCGGATACAGCCGCAATTGAGAACGCCAACGTGACGGTTGCAACGCCGGCAACACTGGCAACGCTGGATACGAATACATTAGAAAGCGTTCTGGCGCTATATACCCACATCGTATTCGATGAAGCTCATCACGTAGTGGCTGAAACTTGGGGGCGAATCCGGACCGGTGCCGAAGGTAGGCCCATGCTTTACTTCACTGCTACGCCATTCCGTCTCGATGAACAACGCTTGGGCAGCAAGATCGTGTTCAACTACACCTTGCGGCAGGCCCAGAGAGATGGCTACTTTCAACAAATTGAATTTCACCATGTACGCGAGTACCGCGACGAACTGGCGGATGAGGCCATTGCCGAGAAGGCGCTGGAGCTACTGCAAAAGGACCTTGCGGAGGGGTTCGACCATATCCTGATGGCCCGATGCTCATCGATTGCGAAAGCCAAGACTATTGCAGCCATCTACGAGCGTCTCTCGGAAGGAACCGAACTCAATCCGGTGCTCCTGCATAGTCGAACTGGCTATCGCCGTGAGACGTTGAACACAGTCCTTGAACGTCGGAGTCGGGTCGTAATCTGCGTGAACATGCTGGGGGAAGGTTTCGATCTACCTCAACTGAAACTGGCCGCGATTCACGACCAACATCGTAGCCCTGCGGTGACGCTTCAGTTCATCGGACGGTTGACTCGCGTGTCATCCAAGCTTGGTCCCGCCAAGTTTATTGCGAATATTGCCAACCAAAGAATTGAGGGGGAGATGCAAGGGCTCTACGAGTCAGACGCCGATTGGGGCATGGTCATTCGCGAAGTCAGCGAGAACAAGATCCGCCGGGAGGTTGAGCAGCAGGAATTCGAGGCGAAGTTTGAGGGCAATGACGATGCCGAAAAGATCGTAGCTCTCAATCCTCGGCCACACACTAGTGCTGTCGCTTACCGAGTCGATCGATCCGGGTGGCGACCTGCCAATGTAAGCATGCTTCGCGGTCGAGGCGAGTCACTGGAGCTGGAGTCAGTCAGCGATGATGAGCGCATCGTGATGGCTGTCACAAAGGAGAGCATTCCGGTCGACTGGGCCAAGAGCGCTTCGGTAATGACAACCAGTTGGCAGCTTTATCTTGCATACTACAGGCCGTCGGACAGGACTTTGTTTGCTACTTGCACCGGTGACGAGATTCAACTCGGGCGATTCGTGAAGCTAATCGCACCTTCGGCTTCCCGCGTCCGAGATGAGGCAGTCTTTCGGATTTTAAGTGGTATCGATCTACTGAAGCTGCAGAACGTCGGCCTGATCAGAGGGGGGCGTGAGGTTCGCTTTACTATGCATGTTGGCCATGATGTAAACACGGTCATGGCCGATCTAGAGAATGGAACGTCGGCCAAGTCCAACATCTTCGCCGTAGGGCACTCCGAGGGCGAGCGAACGTCAGCGGGATGTTCAGCCAAAGGAAAGCTGTGGAAGATGGACTCTACTGCAGTGAATGAGTGGATCAGCTGGTGTGACGAGGTAGCCGTCAAGATCAACGATGAGAACATCGATACGACAGACATCCTGAAAAATGTACTTCGCTCCGACAGGATCAAGGATGCTTGGCCACAAGGGCTGTTTTTCGCAGACTGGCCAGATCAAATGTTTATCGACACGGAGACGAAGTGTGTGGTCACTGTGGAGTCGGAGTCTTATGCAATAACGGATCTGGTCTTGGGGCCGCCATCCATCGAGTCGGCCACGACGCTTGCGGTGCCGTTGATCGCCGCACGCGAGAGCGAGTCGGAGCGGGAGCTATTGAAGATCAGGATCCATCTGCGCGGCGATTCTTATTCCTACTCCGCGCCAGGTGCTCGCTTCACGGTCGGCAGTAGAGAGTGCGCGCTTGCGGAGTACCTCGACCGTGATCGACTGAGACTACTGAGTGTCGATGGCTCCATCGTGATCGGCAACTACCGAATCTACTCCCCAACGAGCCTAAATGTTCGATTACCCCAAGAGCTGATGCAGAGTTGGTCATGGGACGGGGTTGATATCAGTCGGGAATCTATGGCAGATCGAAGCGATCTTGCGAGCGTACAGGGCTATACGTTCAGCAAGATCGAAGACGACTACGACATCATTTTCGACGACGATGGCGCTGGCGAGGTCGCGGATCTGGTTGCAGTGCGTGTACGGCAACATTGGATTGAGGTTGACCTCTACCACTGCAAGTATTGCAAGTCTGGGCAAATGCCTGGCGCTCGGGTTGATGACGTATACGTCGTGACCGGCCAAGCCAGCCGGTCAGTGAAGTGGCATACACGAGGGCCAGCGTTGTTCCAGCGTCTGCTGGATCGTTATAGCAAATCCCAAAGCAAGGGGCGAGATCGCATCCTCAAGGGCTCACCCGAGGAAATAGACGTATTGCGAAAGAAGGCGAGGGACATGGAAGTTCGACTGGGTTTCATCGTGGTACAGCCTGCAATTTCTGCAAGGGGCAACCTAGATGAGGTTCTCTCGGTTCTCGGCACAAGCTATCTGTACATCAAAAGCGTCGCCAATGTGAATCTGCTCGTGATCGGCAGCCCCTGAACACTTCAATCGGTTCTTGATGTAGCGGGGCGCTAGCTGGCGCCTCTACTAGCTAAACCTCACTTCTGTACAAGGGGACTAAGAAACCAGGAAACGCTGGTAAGGCAACTAACGTAAGGGGGATACCCGCTCAGAGGTCAAACGCGATCCCCAAGTACGCCGCGGAGTGCTTGCCCGTGCACACGGCTGTGAGCGAGTTGGTGGCGGCCAGACGCAGCGCTATTCGGGGTTCCTGGATGTGCATCACATCCTCGGAGTAGAAAAAGGAGATCGTATTTGGAACTGCGTTGCGTTGTGCCCCAATTGTCATCGAGACGCCCACTATTCCCCTGACAAGCCGGAACTGAACCGTCAGTTGCTTGCGTACGCCGAGCAGTTCCAGTCGCCGTGCAATTACGAATAGGAAAAAACCGGCTCGCCCGGCACCATGAAAGACAGAACCATGAGTATTATGCAACGCCCGCCATCCGGAACTTTCAAGTCATTTCAAGACGAACTGAACTCACGAATTTGTGGAGACTACGGCCGCTGGGTGCTCGTCAAGTTGTATTCAGGACGTTGGGCTCCGGTGTGGTACGCGTGCCTCGATATGGAAGACTATTGCGAATTGATACTTGAGGAGGACGAATTTTTCCATGACGAGCCGCGCTTCGATGGTGACACGGAAAATCCATCGTACCCCATCGCTCGGGAGGCATTGTCCGCCATCATCGAGAGCCTACGAAATGAAGTCGCAGAGTATCCACTTATGGCAGAAGCGTTTGAAGAAGATATTCAGAAAGCTACCCGTGATTTGAAAGGCTGTCTCGAGTCCGTTACGCCTACCGTAGGCGACTGTCGCCCAACCATCTCGATGCGGTACTCGAAAAATGGGGAAGCTAACTACTGCTTGGAAGTGCAAGTCACCGGGTTAGCGTCTGAACAGCACGCCAAGGCTGCTGCCGCTCACATTCAGAGATTGCTCTTCGATGATTCCACTTCTGACGAAGTGAAGGGAAAGTGATGGCGCGAACGTTCAGGGTCATTGGTGTGTAACTGGTCGATCGCAGGATCGAGGAGGTAGCCGAGACGGCTGACGAACTGGCGCGCGAGCGAAGTTTCGAAACGCGAGCAGCTTGCGATCTGATCGAACAGAGGATGCTGAGGGTAGGCAACGAGCCCCCGGCTCGACGTTGTTTTGAAAGCCGTTGACCGAGTTGGCTAGGAGGGGCGGTTGACACTAAAAAACAGGAATCGTTGAGATTATTTGTCGCTCGGTACTACAGGGGCACTCGGACGCACGAGGGCGCGCCCCAAAGACAGCTTTTCTGAGGATTTCTGTGCCCAAGGACATTTTCTTTGAGATGGGTCGCATGCAGTCGTCTCAAAAAAGATGTCCAAGTCCTTGATCTGTCTAGGGGCCCAAAGACACCTTTTCTGAGAGCCCACATTGTGTTCTCTCGGAAAGGATGTCCGCAGTCTCAACATGTTGTCTTTGAATAAAAGGCGACATATCAGTGGCTGCCAGTCCAATTTATGTCATCCCGAGCGGATGCGAGGTCAATCTTTGCACTCGAAGAACTTTTGCGCAATTTTCGATCGATAGCATCGTATCGTTGACGTCTCATTTGACAGTGAGCGCAGCAGTTTCTGCCCCCCGATGCGTGTGCAAGGTTCCGGGGCTGCCTTCACTGCAGGTTGTCGGTGCAGTGGGGTTCGGCGCACGATCCTGGGAGTTCGATCTTTCTCGACACGAGATAGCGCGTACTCGTGGCGGCGCCTACGCTCCGCGAAATCTGCCAAATACTTGGTCAAGAAAGACGGCGACCTCGCCAATCAGAACCGTTGACTCAGGAATCAGGCCACCCATCGTCAGAAAGCCATGTATCTGACCTGGATAGTGCTGATGACGAACCGGGACACCCGCATCGCGAAGTCGGGCGGAATATGCGGCGCCTTCGTCACACAACGGATCATGGCCACAAGTCACGACATACGCTTCCGGCAAGGTGGCAAAAGTGGGAGCCCTGAGCGGTGACGCTTTCCAGTCGAGGCGATCTTCGCCTACCGGCAAATATTGATCTGCGAACCAATCGAGACTTGCTTTTGTCAACGTCGGTCCAAGCGAGAACTGCTCGAGTGACGCTGTATTCGCCGCGAAGTCGGTGGCGGGATAGAGGAGTACTTGCGCGATCGGCTGATGCCCGCCCGCGTCGCGCAACAGGTGTGTGAGAACCGCCGCGAGGTTGCCACCCGCACTGTCACCACCCACGGCGATCTTTGTCGCATCGATGTTCAATGACGACGCGTGTTCAAGAATGTAAGCGTACGCAGCTTGCGCGTCCTCGATTGCCGCCGGAAACGGATGCTCAGGAGCGAGTCGATAATCGACCGCCATCACCGAGATTCGCGCCGTGCTGGCTATCGCTCGGCAGGCGTTGTCATGGGTGTCGAGATCACCGGACACCCAGCCGCCGGAATGGAAGAAGATCAGGCATGGAAGCTGGGATCCGTCGTCCGTTCCCCACCCGCGATAACAGCGGAGCCCGAGTTTTCCGTCCGGGCGCACGACTTCGAGATCCCGAACCGAGGAAACCTGAACCGGCTGCGACGCAAGCGCTTTGCGACTTGTGCGAAATGCAGCGCGCGCCTGCTCGGGGGACCCGGCTTCCGGGCCCGAAGCCCCACTTTCGCGCGCGAGCGCAACAACGCGTGCCGCGCCCGGGTCCAGCGGAACGTGACTCATGCGCTACCTCCCGACCATGCCACCGCCTCGATCTCGACAAGTGCCTCGGGGACAGTCAATCCACATACCACCGTCGATCGCGCCGGTCGATGCGTCCCAAACACGCTCGCGTATGCGGCGTTGAACGCATCGAAATCTGATGCACGGCGAAGCCAGACCGTGGTTTTACCGATGTCCGTCAAGCCAAGGCCCGAAGGTGCGAGCAGCGATGCAATGCGTTGCAGTATGACGCGAGTCTGATGCACCACGTCTCCCTCAATATGCCCTTCAGCATCGAATGCGAGTTGGCCGGAAGTGAAAATTAGTTCTCCCGATCGGACGGAAGGTGAAAGGTGTGGTCGAGTCAATGGAATAGTCCCGATAGTTCAAGCGAAGATCCAGCGGAAGTTGTTCGACTCCCGCTTCACGTAACCTGCTGAATTCGCGCCAAAGTGCGCAGGCAAAACCAGTGCACCGGATTCAGCCGCATATTCGAGCATCCAGTGCCTCGACTTGCGTGCCGCATCCTGGTTCTCGCAGAAGGCGGAGTTCCATTCCGGTCGGTAAATCTGAATCGGGTTGTGGATGACGTCGCCACTAAAAAATGCTTCGCCTCCACCTGACCGGATACTGATCGACATATGGCCGGGAGTGTGCCCAGGAGTGGGGTGAAACCTCACGCCTTCGATCACTTCTGCACCAATGTCGGGAACAACATCGACAAGACCCGCATCGACAATCGGACGCACGCTGTCTTCGTAGACGCCAGGAGAGACGATATTCCTGAAAGTATCTCCGGCAGCCCAGTCATGCTCGCCGCGAGACCAGAGATAACGCGCAGACGGAAACGTCGGAACCCAGACTCCGTTCGAGAGATGGGTGTTCCAGCCAACGTGATCGCTATGAAGATGAGTACAAAATACAAAATCGACGGCATGCGGATCTATGCCGTTAGCCTTCATTCGTTCGAGGTATCCGGTATTAAGGTTGTTGAATGCTTCGATGTGACGTACTCGACCATCTCCGATTCCGGTATCGACGATGAACAACAGATTGGGTGTTCGGACGACCCAGGAGTTCACATAGACGATCGCACTTCTGCGATCAGGCGTTAAAACACCTTCGTGCAGATTTTGGAGTTGTGCTTCAGTCAGATTGTCCTGCCATTCCGGAAACAGAAAGGTCACCGGGAATTCGAATGAAATTTCGGTGATACGTGTGATTTCCATATCACCCACGAGAAATCGGGGTGCTGAAATTGTTGAGATATCGACGCTCATCTGACTCTCATAGTGATGGCTGAACGAATCTACTATACTCAGGCTACGCTAATACATCCAATCGATACCAGGCATGGAAACTATCGATCATTTCGATCTACGTTCGTTCGATATGAATCTGTTGATCGCGTTCGATGCGCTGATGCAGGAACGCAGCGTGACGCGCGCAGCCGCAAAACTACGGATCCAGCAACCGGCAATGAGCCACTCGTTGTCCACGTTGCGTCTGCTGCTCAGAGACGAACTGTTCATCAGGGTTGGGCGGACATTACAGCCGACCCCGCGAGCATTATCGTTGCAGCATACGGTCCGGAGTTCATTGCTGCAGTTGCAGGAAGCATTGAAAACGGAAGAGTCGTTCGATCCGTCGAACGCACGGCGAGACTTCCGCGTTGCAATGACAAACGGAATCGAATCGCTGCTCCTGCCGGATATGGTTGCCCGCTTCCGGACCGACGCTCAAGGCATGACGTTGCTGGCGCGTTCGGTCGATCCGCAGGACATGCCCGACATGCTCGATCGTGGTGAACTGAATCTGGCTATCGGTTGCTACGAAAGCACCCATCCCTGGATACGACGACACGAGCTATTTAATGAAACACTGACCTGTTGTTTCAATCCTGATCTGATTCCGATCAAAACGCCGATTGACGAACAAACCTATGTCGAAACGCCGCACGTAGTTGTATCAATGCGAAATACAATATTAGGTTGCCTCGAAGATGCATTGCGCGATGCGCGCGTCGAACTCAATATAGTTTCTGCCGGTCCCAATTTTCTCGCAGTGCTAATGATGGCGGCGGACACTCCCGTTCTCACGACCTTGCCATCACGCATTGCACATCGGTATGCGGATCGTTTTGGTCTTTCGACCTGCCCCGTTCCGATTTCATTCTCCGCAAATCCGATCGCAATGGTATGGCATGCCCGTGAAGATCGGGAGCCGGGGTGCGAATGGCTGAGACAGCTAGTTAGAGAACTGTGCCCCTTCGAGCGAGCTGCTTGAACGTGAGCGGTTCGCATGCCGATCAAATCAAATTCCCTACCCGGGCTCACGGCATCAATTGATCGAGTGCCAGGCGCCCACCTGGCAACGCCAACTGATGCAGGCCTGTCCATGGCGCTGCTTGTCGCCAAATTCCGTCGAGGAACGTCGGTCTAGGGGGCCAAAGCCCTCTTTTCTGAGAGCCCACACTTGTTCGTTGATTCCCAGAAACGATGCTCGCGGTCTCAATAGCGTTGTTGGCCGGCCTTCGGCTGGAATTAGTCTCCCACAGTGACGCGCTAGATGTCAGGCGAGCTTTACCCGGCGGTGGGCCGCTGTCGTTGTGGGTTCGAGTTTTCGTCACTCCTTGCGTTCCCAGTCCTCCTGAGGTGGTCAGGACTATCGAGGCGATGGATCAATCGTCGCTGAGGGCGTGCGTCGGGATGAAGCCGATTAAGGTGCGCTCGAGAATTGTTGAGATTGTGTGGCGTAGTTTTTTGGCTACTGTCAAGGCGTTTGTATAAGAAAATCGCGGCAAAGATACCGTGTGAGTATTCGCGGCGGTACGCAACAAAATCATTTAATAACAATGGGTTGCGTATCTTTGTGGGTTTGCTGTTGCGAAAAGAGAAATACACAATTTCGATTTCATCGTGGAGCTCGTCGCTTTCACCGCTCTTACACTCGCGATTCCCAAACGGGCATCTGTCCGGGCATGACCAACAGAACGAGGTCCTCCGGGCGGTTGCAGACCGTTTATGAACAAGGTCGCGAGACCTGCCTCTTTTTAGAAGGGAGCTCCACGAATGAACAAGACTCTGATCGTCGCAGCCGCTGCGGCATCGTTTGCTACCGTCGCTCACGCGCAAAGCAGCGTCACGCTGTACGGCGTGCTGGACGCAGGCATCACCTACACGAGCAACGTCCAGACCGCATCCGGCCAAGGCAAGTCGCGCTTTTCGATGGGTTCGGGCATTGACCAGAGCCGTTTCGGCCTGCGTGGCTCGGAAGACCTGGGTGGCGGCCTGAAGGCAATCTTCACGTTGGAAAGCGGCTTCAACATCGGTAACGGCAAGTTCGCGAACGGCAACGGCGGCATGTTCAACCGCCAGGCATTCGTCGGCCTGTCGAGCCAGTACGGCACGGTCACGCTGGGCAAGCAATACGACGCAACGCAAGATTACCTGGCGCCGCTGACGGCAACGGGCTCGTGGGGCGGCACGTACTTCGCACACCCGCTGAACAATGACCGCCTGAGCACGAACGGCGACGTCGCGCTGAACAATACGATCAAGTACACGAGCGTGAACTACGCTGGCCTGCAATTCGGTGGCACGTACTCGTTCTCGAACAGCACGAACTTTGCCAACAACCGTGCATACAGCGCCGGCCTGTCGTACCAGTACCAAGGCCTGAAGCTGGGTGCGGCGTACTCGCAAGCGAACAACGCGGGCCTGTCCACGTCGGGCGCGGTGAACCCGAGCGTCGATACGAACGGCAACGCATTCGGCATTCAGGGCCGTACGCGTACGTATGGTATTGCAGCAGCCTATGCATTCGGTCCGGCTCAAGTCGGCGCGGCATGGACGCAATCGCGTCTCGACAACCAGACGAACGGCCTGGGTACGCTGCGCGCGGACAACTACGAAGTCAACGCGAAGTACAATCTGACGCCGGCTCTCGGCTTGGGCGCTGCCTATACGTACACGAATGCGAAGCAGAACGGCAACAGCACGCACTGGAATCAGTTCGGCGTGCAAGCTGATTACTTCCTGTCGAAGCGTACGGACGTCTACGCTCAGGCGGTGTACCAGCGTGGTACGAAGGGCGCCGGTTTGGGCGCATCGATTTACAACGGCGACATCAACGCGTACCCGAGCTCGAAGGTCAGCCAAACCGCCGCAACGGTCGGCCTGCGTCACCGCTTCTAAGCGTGACGGCTGGCTAGTCGGTTCCGAAAAAGCGCCTTCGGGCGCTTTTTTTTGATGCGTGAATTCAAGTCTGGATAATTATAAGTATTGCGAAACGACGGCGAATCGTCGAATTTGATAGCTGGCTTTTGTAAGCGCTGTCGGTAGTGTGCGCCCGTGTGGATGCGAACTCTGCTGTTCGCAGTGACTCATGTAAAAGATGGTGGGGCTTGAATTTCTCGCAGCGCCTTGGGCGCCTCGTGTCGCTGTTGATTCAGGCGCCAATGCGGCGGGATTGTGGTGGCGAAGTGAGGGAGCATGCTTGAGAGGTTGCGACAGTGCGCTGCTAAATATGGTTGGCAATGTTTGTCGAGCGAGTGGAGGGGTGTCAATTCACGTCATCAGTTCGCTTGTGCTCGTGGGCACGCTTTCGAGCGTGTGGCCTTGACCTTGCTTTATCGAAATGGCGGTGCACCGGTATGCGTGTTCTGTCAGCAAGAAGATATACGTGATAGATGGTTGGGGAAGTTGGCAGAACGAGGGGGGACGCTTCTGAGTGGCCCGTTCATCGGGCTATTTGCACGCTACCAAATTCGTTGCGCAGAGGGGCACGAGTGGAGCGTGGAGGGAAGAAAGATCAGTGAGGGGCGTTGGTGTCCGAGCTGCGCGCATGGTGACGCGACGCGGCGACGCTGTTGCTCGGATGGTTTAGCCCGGCTTCACGCGAAAGCACGAGAGAGAGGCGGAAAATGTCTTTCGACCAGCTATACGATCGAAAGCCGTCTATATGGATTTGAATGTGCAAAGGGGCATCGCTGGGAAGCCCGGGCCAACGATATCTTCCGTGGAACCTGGTGTGGTCGTTGCGCAAAATCAACCTCCTCCGGGCAGGTTGATCCCAATGGATTGGCACGTCTGCAGGCGGCCGCCCGAGAAAAGGGTGGCGTTTGTTTGGCAGAGGCTTATGTGGGTTCAGCCGAAAAATACCCTTTCCGTTGCGCAGTGGGTCACGAATGGTTGGCAATAGCGAGTCAAGTGTGGCTCGGACACTGGTGTCGGCAATGTGCAGGCCTCAAATTGCGTCAAACAATCGATGACATGCGAGGGCTTGCGACCGCTCGTGGTGGGTTGTGTCTATCAGCAGCGTATCAGGGGAGGCGGACCAAGTTGACTTGGCAATGCCATCGCGGTCACGTCTGGGAGTCTCGGCCAATCAACATAAGTGCGGGAACATGGTGCCCCCAATGTGCGATTACCAACCGAACTCGCCGTAGAGATCATTGAGCGCGATACCGGCCTTAAAGCCTCAGGGTGTGCGTATCCCGTTTCGCAATAGTACGGATCCCGCACCGCCCACCATTACCGAGAAGTGCCGCTGCGTCGACCAGACGGTTCCCTGCACGATGCTCATCTTCCCCCGCAAGCCACCAATTGGCAGCGTAAATGCCGTCGGGACCGAACTGCCATTTTGCGGCGTACAGGTGGTGCCGTCGACGATCGGGCCGACTGCAGCGAAATTGCGCCGTGTGACGTGACGGGCGGAACGCGCATGTCATTTCGTCGCACGCGCGTTCGCCAGGCGTCGACGAACCGCTCAGTAAGCGTTGTTGTCGTAGTACGCCTCGTCGTAGCGATGCTTGTTGCGACGCATCCTGCGCGTGTTGTCGCGGTCCCGTGCATCGTCGCGCTCCCGCGCGTTGCGGCCGAGGTTGCCCCCCAGTGCCGCGCCGCCGCCACCGCCGAGCGCCGCACCCAGAAGCCCGCCGTTGCGGCCGCCCATCGCGTGGCCGGCCGCGGTGCCTGCGCCGCCGCCGAGTGCGCCGCCAATGATTGCACCCTCGCGCTCGTCGCGGTTCGCTGCGATTGCGCCGCCGGCGCCACCACCGATCGCGCCGCCCACCACCGCGCCGGTGCGGCCGCCGAGGGCGTCGCCGACCGTAGCGCCGGCGATACCGCCCAGCGCACCGCCGAGCGCGTTGTCCCAGTTGTCCGCCGCGGCCGGCAGTGAAATCACTGCAGCCGCGGTGACGATGAATGCGGAGGCGATCTTCTTCAACATGCGAATGCTCTTCCTTGTGCTCAATCTGAAGTCCGGTTTCTTGCGTTGCTGCCAATTCGTTATAACGAGTCTTTTCAACGAAAGGCCGGCGAAAGATAGCACTCCGATCAAACCAAGGTTCGCCATTGTCGTAACAGAATGTGTGGGCCCGGAAAGCCGACTGGGCGTTGCTGATTTTTTATCTCGGCTCCATTATTTCTCCATCGAATCGCACAAAAACGTCCATCGACGCCGAGCTCTTTCGGCAAGTCTTTCTATGGAATGCCGCTTCTGGATGGAAATCATCGATTGACGAGGATCATGCCGGTCAGGATGAACGCGGAAAAGGAATCGAGCCTGGCGGCGCCCGGCGCTGAAATCGTGCGCACGCCGGCGGTGGCATGGGACGACCCGGAAAGTCGTATCGAGGTCACCCGCAAGCTGCACCGCGAGATTCCCGATGCGCACATCCCCGATCAATGCGGCAGTCGATACCGACTGCCGGACGAGGCCCTGCTCGACGGGCAAATTGAAATCAACATGCTGCCCCGCATGTCTCGCGGGATTTCGCTTAATGAGAGAGTCTTCAAATGACGGTTTTCAAGGAGCCGGAATTCAATGTGGTGACCTGCACCTCCGGTGCGCGCACCTTTCTCACCAACGCGTTCTTGATCGAGCTGTCGAACGGTGTCGTGGCCATCGACGCGATGATGACCGTATCGGACGCGCGCCAGGTGCGTCACCGGCTGGATGCGCTGCGCAAACCCTTGCTCGCGGTGCTGATTACGCACGGGCATCCCGATCACTACAACGGTGTCGGCGAGCTGATCCGCGGTTTCGACGAGGTGCCGGTCATCGCCACGCGAAGTGTCGACGAGGCCATGCGCCGTATCGACGATGCCAAGGCCGTCCAGTGGCAGTCGGTGTTCGGCGACGATTGGCCGGCACTGCGCACCTTCGCCAATCGCTTCGTGCGCGACGGCGACGTGCTGCATTTCGATGGCGTGCCGTTCGAGGTCAGGGAGTTTGGCCCGGGCGAATCGCACTGGGATTTGGTCTGGACCGTGGGATGTCACCGGCGTGTCGCCTTCGTCGGTGACATGGTTTTCAACGGCGTCCATTCCTTCATGAACGACGGCCATACGGCGGACTGGTTGCGCAGCCTCGACGCGCTCGAGCGTCTGTCCGGCGACATCGCATTGTTCTATACGGGCCACGGCCCAGCCGGCGAGCCAACCGCCATTATTGCCGCGCAGCGTGCTTACATCGGGTGCTATCGCGCGGCGGTGGCGCGGCTCGCCAACGGCAATCGCAGCCTGGACGATGCTGGGAAGGACGAGCTGGCGGCCGTCATGAAGCACTTCCTGCCCACGGCCGACCTCGACGTCTTCATCAAAGCCGGGGCGGATGCCGTAGCGGCGGAGCTGGCGCTGCAGGTATCGGACAAGGCCTTTCCCGCCGGCCCGCAAGCTCACGTCGACGCAAGATGAGGAGACCATGACAGATGACGCTTGCTGCTTGGCGTAACGGAGCATCGCGCACGCCCCGCGGGCCGCTGGACGCTCCGTTGATGCAGCGCTACGTCGCGTAATTGAAGAACATCAACGCA
This sequence comes from Burkholderia sp. Ac-20392, assembly GCF_017104585.1. Lineage (NCBI taxonomy): Bacteria > Pseudomonadati > Pseudomonadota > Betaproteobacteria > Burkholderiales > Burkholderiaceae > Burkholderia > Burkholderia sp. Ac-20392. Next base: position 7,646 of record NZ_JAAGPB010000013.1, on the reverse strand, counting down.
CCGGCCGAGCGCTCGCCAGGCCTCGTCTGGCGATTGCAGACGTCCGAGGGTGATGTCACGGGAGTTCGCGGGTTTGACGATCCGCTGATGCTATTGAATATGTCTTTATGGGAATCGGTCGATAGTCTGCGGCGTTTCGTCTACCAAAGCGGTCACGGCGTACCGTTCAGGAACGCCGCCGAATGGTTTCATCATCCTGACGGCCCTAGGACGGCGTTGTGGCGGGTCCCTCAGGGCTGCATTCCGACGCCGCATGACGATCCCGCTTACAACCCGGTAATCGTCGATCGGCGAATTGGTCGGCGAGATGGCGCGGGATTGTTTCCGCCGGGGCGAGAATCGCGCGAATGATATTTTCTGCGACTCAATCGATTGCCGAAAATATATTGGACGTCTCGGAATGGATGCTGCATTGTTCACGCATTCGTCGTGATCACGGAAATTGTGCCGAAGGGCCGGTGACACGAGAGAACGCCATTCACGATTGCGGTCGCGGCTCCTGTTCCCGGAGTCGTGGCGCTGGTCCGCCGGGACATTGCAAATCATGTCCGTGTGTCAGGCCGGGGCATCAAAGAAAGAAAAGCGGCGAAAAGGACCTGAGACGATGATGGAGATGCATTGGACGCGGGCGGGATGGCGGATCGGGCACGAGCCCGACCCGGCTTCGCCGCTACGCCCAGACCGAGATCTGCTCGACCGACAACGCAGTCGCGACGGCAGGGCGGCGGAGCATGCGCTCCGTGTGCTCCGCCCAGTGCGCGAACCCGCGCATGTCGAGCTTCAGCATGTTCCCCCATTTGAAGAAGATCAGCAGCATCGGATCGACGATCGAGTAGTGGTCGCCGAGCGCCCAGTCGCGCGCGGAGAGCCGCTCGTCGATCTGCGCATACGCAGTGAGGATGCCCGCGCGGCCTTTCTCGCGGATGCCGTCATGCGCGGCCGTGTCGTCGCTGAAGCGCGACGGATGGAAATTGAGCGCGACCGTCCCGGGCAGCACTGACGCGAGCCAGTTCATCCATTCGACGGCGCGTGCGACGCCCATCGCGGTATCGGGCACCAGCCGCGCCTGCGGAAATCGCAGCGCAAGATAGAGCAGGATGGCAGACGACTCGGTCAGCACCTCGTCGCCGGTATGCAGCACGGGCACCTTGCCTTTCGGGTTGAGCCGCCGGAATTCGGCGCTCTGCGTCGCACCGTCCTTGATCGAGACGAGCGCGAGTTCGAAGGGTTCACCCAGCTCGCGCAGGATGACGTGCGGTGCAAATGAGAGATGGCCGGGGCAGTAGAACAGCGTATGAGTTTTCATATTGATTAAGTCTCCTATTTATCTCTGATGGAGATGCTGGCCGGGTTTGTCGGGTCGACGCGTCGCATGGTGCATGACGCCCGATCGAAAGTCAAAAGCGAAAGACGATGTGAAGGACTCTGCGGTTCGATGAAGACGGTGCTCGCAGCGCGCGGCGCGCGGGCCGGGATGAACGAGTGTTTCTGGAGCGTGATCGTGATGCGGATGATGAGCCTCGACGAATTGATCGACAACGTGAAGACGTTTCTGGCGGGTATCGACCCGGGCGCACCGGCGCGCGTGACCGCGCAGACGAACCTGCTCGACGCCAACCTGCTCGATTCGCTGTCGCTCGTGCATTTCGTCCTGTTCATCGAGCAGACGTTGCGGATCGAGATTCCGATCGGCGACTTCGTGCTCGACTCGATCGCATCGGTTGCGGCGATCTACGATCACTACGTGCTCGGTACGCCGCGCACCGCGGGTGCGTTGCTCTGATGCGCCCGGACGCGATCACGGTCACGGGCGCCCGTATCGGGCGTGCGACGCGATGACGGCGGACGACCTGCTGCGCGGCGAGCATTTCACGTACTTCGCGTATGGCTCGTGCATGAACCTCGCGAGCCTGTCCGCATCGCTCCGCTGCGACGCGGCGCCGTATTTCGAGGGGGCGGCGCGGCTCGACGGGCACCGCCTGGCGTTCAACTACGCGTCGCTCAACGAGCCGGTCTGCTGCGCGAACATCGAGCCGGCCGCCGGCGCGATCGTCGAAGGCGCGCTGTACCGGTTGCCGATGCGCATGCTCGATGCGCTGGAGCGCCGCGAAGGGGTGCATCTCGGCCGCTACGTGCGCTACGCAGTCGAGGTGCGGGAGTCGGGCGGGATGCGCGTGCATGCGCTCACGTATCGCGGCGCGGTCACGCTCGATTGCGAAGCGGCGCCGAGCGTGCGCTATCGCGACCTGCTGGTGCGCGGGCTGGCGGACGCCGGCGTGTCGGCGGCGTATCGCGACCGGACGGTCGCGTACATGGCCGGGCTGCGCGATCGTCCGCCCGAAATGCAGTGACGGCCGCCGCGTGCGGCCAGATGGGATCAAGGCATCGAATGCTCCACAAGAGCGCTCGGTCCAGCGGTGCGTTCCCGACTTCGAACGTCGATGAACGTCTTAAAGGCGCCCTAAGCGGGCATGTGAGCAAAAGGCGAAACATGAAGAACGCTTTCGACTACCCGCGCGCCACGCGCGCGCTACGCCTCGCCGGCGACGCAGTTCCCGGGCACAACGACGTACAACGAGCCCCCGGACGCACGGCCAGGCCGCCATCGGCCCCCGCAAGGCCGATGCGCACCTGATTCGCGGCACACGACCCGGATCCGACGCACCGCCTGACGAATGCCGCGCGCCTGCGTGCGGCCCGCGGCATCCCGCGCACACGAACGCGCCGACCGTAGGAGGACGGCCCGCCGACGTGCGCGCCGGATGACGAACGTGATCGTCGGGCGCAGCGTGCAGGACGCAGTGCGCAACGAAAAACAACCGATCGCAAGAAAGGAAAAAAATGATGGAGACGCTCGTATCGACCGTATCGCCCGCTTTGCGGGTGTCGGAGGAAGCCGCTTATCGCAAGGTCGCGTGGCGGCTGATGCCGTTGCTGCTGTTGTGTTACCTGGTGTCCTATCTCGACCGCGTGAACGTCGGCTTCGCGAAGCTGCAGATGGCCGGCGATCTCGGGCTGTCCGACGCGGCCTACGGGCTCGGCGCCGGCATCTTCTTCTTCGGCTATTTCATCTTCGAGGTGCCGAGCAACCTGATCCTCCACCGCATCGGCGCACGCGTGTGGATCGCGCGAATCATGGTGACGTGGGGCGCGGTATCCGCGCTGACGATGTTCGTCACGACGCCGACGGCCTTCTACGCGATGCGCTTCCTGCTCGGCGCCGCGGAGGCCGGCTTCTTTCCGGGCGTGATCCTGTACCTGACCTACTGGTATCCGGCCCATCGGCGCGGGCGGATCACGACGGTGTTCATGACGGCCGTCGCGCTGTCGGGCGTCGTCGGCGGACCGATCTCGGGCTACATCCTGAAGGCGTTCGACGGGGCCAACGGCTGGCACGGCTGGCAGTGGCTGTATCTGCTCGAAGGGCTGCCGTCGATCGTCGCGGGGCTGCTCGTCTACACGCTGCTCGACGATCGCATCGCGCATGCGAAGTGGCTGAGCGAGGACGAGCGCGCGCTGCTCGAACGCAACGTGAATGCCGAGGAAGCGGTCAAGTCGCACTTGACGCTCGGCGCGGTGCTGGCGAATCCGCGCGTGTGGCTGATGTGCGCGATCTACTTCTCGTTCGTGATCGGCCTGTACGGCGTCGGCTTCTGGCTGCCGACGCTCATTCATGCGACGGGCGTGGCCGATCCGCTGACGATCGGGCTGCTGTCGACGGTGCCCTACGCGCTGGCGGTGGTCGCGATGATCGCGATCGCGCGCAGCTCGGACCGGCATCGCGAGCGTCGCTGGCATCTCGCGGTGCCCGGCGCGATGGGCACGATCGGGCTCGTGCTGGCGGTCGGCTGGGCGCATCAGACCGGGCTGGCGATCGCGGCGCTGACGCTCGCGACGATGGGCATCCTCACCGCGATCCCGCTGTTCTGGAGCCTGCCGACCGCGTTCCTCGGCGGCACCGCGGCCGCGGCCGGGATCGCGATGATCAATTCGATCGGCAATCTCGCGGGCTTCCTCGGCCCGTACCTGATGGGGCTGCTCAAGCAACTGACCGCATCGAACGACGCGGGCCTCTACATGATGGCCGGCTGCATGGCGCTGGGCGGGCTGCTCGCGCTGTCGTTGCCGAAGGCGCTGGTGAACCGGTAGCGCGATGCGCGGCCTTTTCCCCCATGCACGGAGACAGGACATGATCCACAACGAACCCGCACGGTTCCCCGACCAGTCGATCGGCGCGTCGCCGCAGCGCTTTCGCGATGCGATGTGCCGCGTGGCGTCGGCCGTTCACGTGCTCACGAGCGACGGGCCTGCAGGTCGCTGCGGCATGACGGCGACCGCCGTGCTGTCGGTGTCCGATGCGCCGCCGACGGTGCTCGTGTCGGTCAACCGCGGCAGCGTGTCGGCGCAGCGGCTGATCGCGAACGAGGTGTTCTGCGTGAACACGCTCGGTGCGGCCGACCGTTTTCTTGCCGACGTGTTCGCGGGCCGCACCACGCACGAGCGCGACGCGCGCTTCACGGTGGGCGACTGGGGCGAGCTCTCGACGCGCGCGCCGGTGCTGTCGAGCGCACGCATCGCGCTCGACTGCCGGCTGGTGGCGTCGATGAGCGCGGCGACCCACGAGCTGCTGGTCGGTGAAGTGGTGGCGCTGCACTGCGCAGAGCCCGATGACGAGGCGCTCGTCTATCTGCAGCGCGAATTCCGCGTCGTGTGACGACGCGTGCCGACAGGATGATCGACATGAAACGCGAAATCGTACAAGCCACCAACCGCTGCCGCGGCGAGATTCTCGCCGGCGGTTTCCGCACCGACGTCGCGCGCATCGCGCAATGCGCGCGCACGCATCTCGGCGACTACGCCGACAACCCGCACGTGCGCGCGCTGCTCGTGACGCTGGAGAACCGCTGCCTCGCATCGGGGCGCCTGCTCGACCTCACGTACTCGGTGGACCCGAGCTTCATCCTCGGGTTCTTCGACGTGCCGTACAACGCCGACGCGTTCCTCGAAGCGGCCGCGATCGCGCCGGTGCCGATTCCGCCGAGCGTGCTTGCGATCGCGCCGGACGGCAACGCGCTGCCGGTGCAGATCCGCATGTGCACGGACGGCTTTCGCAACCCGCTCGCGGTCGCGGTGTTCGGCGAGAACTTCATCGACGCCGACCTGCGCGCGTATCACAAGGCGTACTACTTCATCGACAAGTTCGTCGAGCGCTTCAAGCGTTACACGCGCCCGGCGATCGAGGCGAGCTGGTCGCCGACGGCGTTCCCGGACCTGCTCGCGGCGGACGACGCGCTGCTGACGCAGGCAAGCGCGATCTGGGTCCACCTGCACGAGTACCACCATCGCACGGGTTTCCTGCCGATTCCGGAGCACCTCGATGCGAAGAGCACCCGCAACGGCGCGGGCGCGGAGGAGCTGCGGGTGGACATCCTGTCGATCCTCGCGCTGTTCCGGCTGCGCTCGGACGACCGCGTGCTGCGCGCGTCGATCCAGTACATCCTGGCCGAGCGCCTGATCCGCTATCCGCTGCAGGCGCCGCCGCTCGACAACTACGACGCGCGCTCGTCGGTCGCGCTGTTCCATTACCTGTCCCGCCACGGCGTTATCGCGCAGCGTGGCGGCACGCTCTATTTCGAAGGGGGCTACGAACGTCTGACCCAGGCGCTCAGGTCCATCGTGATCAAGCTGACGGCGCTCGAATACAAGCTCAGCATGTCGTCCGATCTCGACCGGAGAAAGATCCTGTCGTTCGTGCTGCCGACGCTCGCGAAGAACGACAACAACTGGGGCGCGGCCGGACGGCCGCACTGACGGCGGCCCGCCGGCCGCCCCGCCCGTCTTTTCGAACCGAATCTATCGAGGATCAGGATGCCTACCTACCGTTCACGCACTTCCACCCACGGCCGCAACATGGCGGGCGCACGCAGCCTGTGGCGCGCCACCGGGATGACCGACGCCGATTTCGACAAGCCGATCATCGCGGTCGTCAATTCGTTCACGCAGTTCGTGCCCGGGCACGTGCACCTGAAGGATCTCGGCCAGCTCGTCGCGCGCGAGATCGAAGCGGCCGGCGCGGTCGCGAAGGAATTCAACACGATCGCGATCGACGACGGCATCGCGATGGGCCACGACGGCATGCTGTACAGCCTGCCGTCGCGCGAGCTGATCGCCGACAGCGTCGAGTACATGGTGAACGCGCACTGCGCGGACGCGATGGTGTGCATCTCGAACTGCGACAAGATCACGCCGGGGATGCTGATGGCCGCGATGCGCCTGAACATCCCGGTGATCTTCGTGTCGGGCGGCCCGATGGAATCCGGGAAACTGACGTTCCGCGGCAAGCACCGCGCATTCGACCTGATCGACGCGATGGTGGTGGCCGCCGACTCGCAGGTGACGGACGACGAGGTGCGCGCGGTCGAGAATGTCGCATGCCCGACCTGCGGCTCGTGTTCCGGGATGTTTACCGCGAACTCGATGAACTGCCTCGCCGAAGCGCTCGGGCTCGCGCTGCCGGGCAACGGCTCGGTACTCGCGACGCATGCGGATCGCAAGCGCCTGTTCCTCGAGGCCGGGCGCGTGATCGTCGATCTCGCACGCCGCTACTACGAGCAGGACGATGCGAGCGTGCTGCCGCGTTCGATCGCGACGCGCGATGCGTTCGAGAACGCGATGACGCTCGACATCGCGATGGGCGGCTCGACCAACACGGTGCTGCACCTGCTGGCCGCCGCGCACGAAGGCGAGGTGCACTTCACGATGGCCGACATCGACCGGCTGTCGCGCCGCGTGCCGGTGCTGTGCAAGGTCGCGCCGTCCGTGCAGGACGTGCACATGGAGGACGTGCACCGTGCCGGCGGCGTGATCGGGATCATGGGCGAGCTCGATCGCGCCGGGCTGCTGAACACGACGCTGCCGACCGTCCATGCGCCGAGCGTCGCCCATGTGCTCGCACGCTGGGACGTGATGCGCAATCGCGTCGATTCGGTGTCGCGCTTCTATCGCGCGGCGCCCGGCGGCGTGCGCTCGCACGTCGCGTTCAGCCAGGAAAACCGCTACGACGAGCTCGATCTCGACCGCAAGACCGGCTGCATCCGCGATGCCGAACATGCGTTCTCGCGCGACGGCGGGCTCGCGGTGCTGTTCGGCAACATCGCGCGCGACGGTTGCATCGTGAAGACCGCGGGTGTCGATGGCGGGATGCTGAAGTTCACCGGCACCGCGCGCGTGTTCGAAGGGCAGGAGGAAGCCGTCGAGGGCATTCTCGGCGGCGCGGTCGGCCCGGGCGACATCGTGATCGTCCGCTACGAGGGGCCGCGCGGCGGGCCGGGCATGCAGGAGATGCTCTATCCGACCAGCTACCTGAAATCGAAGGGGCTCGCGAAGGAGTGTGCGCTGATCACCGACGGCCGCTTTTCCGGCGGCTCGTCGGGGCTGTCGATCGGGCACGTGTCGCCCGAGGCGGCGGAAGGCGGCGAGATCGGGCTGCTCGAGAACGGCGACACGATCGAGATCGACATCCCGAGCCGCTCGATCAACGTCCTGGTGTCCGACGACGAACTGCAGCGCCGCCGTGCGGCGATGGCAGAGCGCGGCGAGCGCGCGTGGCAGCCGGAGAAGCGGCAGCGCCGCGTGTCCGGCGCGCT